>DATBTF010000188.1:0-17651 GCA_036559405.1 Bdellovibrionota bacterium | reverse complement strand
CTATGGCCCCAAGCATTTTGAAAAGACCCTGAAAAAGATCATGGATCTGCAGATGGACTACGCGTATTTTCCGGTAAGCATGCAGCAGCTCAACGCCAAGATTGAATACTCCGATCTCCAGGAAACGAGCGTGAAGATCGGGGAAACCCGGATCGTGACGAAATACTCCAACCATCCCGTGACGGGCATTTGCTACAAGATCATCTGCAACGGGAAAACCATCGTGTATAGCGGGGATACGGAACCTTATTACAACGTGCTGGAGGCGGATCCCAAGGCGAAGGCCGAAGGAAAAGATTTCATGGACGAGTTCAAGGCCGAGGGCACGGAAGAGGACATCAACAAGATCGTAGCGGAGCGCAATGCTCTCCACCAGGAGTTCTGCGCCTCAGACATCCTTATTCACGACGCACAGTACACAGAGGAAGAGTACGTCAAGTTCACTGGCTGGGGACATTCGCCCATGGAGGGCGTGATCAAAATGGCCAAGGGCGCTGGCGTGAAGCGCCTAGTTCTGAACCACCACGAGCCCGTGCATACCGATGCCTTTATGGCCGCCACGGAAGAAAAGCTCAAGGGCGCCAACCCAGGAATGGATCTTTTCTTTTCGCGGGAAGGAATGGAGCTTACTCTCTGAGTATGCACGCCAGTGAACCTCGGCTTTGGCTGAGCCATCATGTTTTTCCCTTATGGCTGAAGAAGGGTGTCGATAGGAAAAGCGGCGGTTTCGTGGAAGAGCTTTCCCTGGAAGGAGAGCCGCTACGGACACCGCGCCGCTGCCGGGTTCAGGCGCGCCAGATTTTCAGCTTTCGCACTGGCCTTGACCTGGGCGTTTGCGATCCGACCGAAGGAAGGGCCGCAGTCGAATCGGGAACCGCCTTTCTTTTGAGCCGCTATTCCCTTCCGTCCGGCGCTTTCCGGCATTCCGTGGGTCTGAATTCCGAACCTCTCGACGACAACCCTTGCCTCTACGATCAGGCGTTCGCTCTCTTCGGCCTGGCCCATGCCTTTGCGGTATTGCGCGACCCGGATTTGCGCGATCGTGCCAAAGCTTTGGTGGCCTATCTGCGTCGCGAACGCGGTGCCGAGGGAGGGGGGTTCACCGAATGGGAGAAGGGCGCAGTCGTCTACCAACAGAATCCGCATATGCATCTTTTCGAAGCGGCCGTAGCTTGGATGGAGGTGGACTCCGATCCGCAGTGGAAGGCGCTGGCGGATGAGATTTTGGGTCTGTGCCTGAACAAGTTCATCGATCCCGCCACCGGGGCGCTGGCCGAGAACTTTTCCAAGGGGTGGGCGCCGGAACTCAAGGGCAAACACTTTCTTTACGAGCCAGGACATCTCTACGAATGGTCCTGGCTGATGGGGCGCTATCAACTGCGGAGCGGCCGAGATTTGTTAAAGGAGCGGAGGAAGCTATTCGCGCTCAGCGAGCGCAGCGGAATCTGTCCCCGGCGGAGAGCTGTGTTCGACCAGATGAGAAGCGACGAGACGCCTTTGAGGCGCACGGCCCGTTTCTGGCCACAATGTGAGCGGATCAAGGCAGCTACCCAGCTCGGGGAGACTGAATCCGCCATCCAGGGGATGGATGTGCTCTTCCGTTACTTCGACCTACCGGTGAAAGGCCTCTGGCGCGACACCTGGGGAGAGGATGACTCCTTCCCCGAGCAGGCGGTGCGCGCGAGCTCGCTCTATCACATCATTGGGGCCATCTCTGAATTTCTTACCTACCGTTAGTTCGGGGTGGCGGTAAATCTCGGTGGCCCCTCGGGCATTTTGGTACTTTTTTTGCTGCCTATTTTTAGTGATTTCCAGATCTCACTCACATGAGGTAGATCAGCCACGAGCCGGAGGTGCTATGGCACTGAGCAAAAAGGTACTTGTCGCAGATGACGATGAGGCGATCCAAATTTGTATGGAAGACATTTCCGCCCAGGAAGGCTGGAACCTTTCTTATGCTCGCGATGGCGCCGAGTGCCTTGAGAAAATTCGCGTAGAAAATCCTGCTCTTATCATTCTCGACCAGCGCATGCCGCGGATGACGGGTGAAGAGGTCTTGACCCGCCTGGAGGCCAGGGGAGACGCCCCTCCCGTGATCCTGATTTCCGCCGAGAAGGATCTTCAGCGCCTGAAGCGTTTTCCTTTTATTATCAAGGTTCTGAGCAAGCCTTTTGATTTGGACGACTTTGTCGGCCTGGTGAATCGGCATCTTTCTCAATAAAAATTCGCCACTGAGTGACGTTTTTGTCACATTCTTTGCCATTTCTGGTAAGTAGGCGCCTTCCGAATCGACTCAGAGGCAAAATTTTGCGGTCTACAGGTTGGAACGCGAATTGCTCTTACGTGAATTAATGCTGCATAGGTTGGGGGATGTGCATGGGCGACCAAGCTGAACGAAATGTCGTTACGACCATTTATGGGGATAGCCATCTCCTTCGATCTTCTTTGTCCGATTCCGCGGCTGAGGCCGAGAGCGAAATGGACGAGAAGCAGAAGTCCGTGGAACGCGAGTCCCGGCGTAAAAATTTCCAGGTAATCAGCCAGGATTCCGTGCAAAGACGCGTGGCCGTGATCGATGACGATGAGGGCATCCGTCTTTATTTGGGAGAGGTACTGGGACAGCAGGGCTTCCAGGTGCAGGAGTATCCCAGCGCGGAGGCCTTTCTCAGCAAGTTGGAAAGCTCCATGCGCTCCAACAGCCCCTTTGCCGACGTTATATTATGTGACGTGCGCCTTCCCGGCCTCGATGGACTTTCCTTCGTAAGCACGATGAAAGGCAAAACGACGGAAATTCCAGTGATTCTGATGACGGCTTATGCCGAGGTGCAGAGCGCGGTGAGAGCCATGCGCGAAGGTGCCTACGACTATCTGGAAAAGCCCTTCGACCTCGCCCGCTTGAATAGCGTGCTGGAGAATGCGATTCGCTACCGCCAGCTGGCGTTCGAGAACAAGTTTTTAAAGAATATGATCGACCCCGACATCAAGCTCGCGGGCGTGCAGTGCCTGAGCCCTTCGATGAAGGCGATCTACGACCTAATCAAACGCGTGGCGCCTACCGAATCGAGCGTGTTGATCACGGGAGAGAGCGGGGTAGGGAAGGAAGTGGTGGCTCGCGCGATCCACGACAACTCCAACCGTGCTGACCGGCCCTTCATCAGCATCAACTGCTCGGCCATTCCTGAATCCCTTTTGGAAAGCGAGCTCTTCGGCCACACCAAAGGATCCTTTACGGGAGCCACGCAGCATCGTAAGGGTCTCTTTGAAGAGGCTGACGGCGGAACGCTCTTTCTCGATGAGATCGGCGACTTGCACTTCTCGCTTCAGGCCAAGCTGCTGAGGGTATTTCAAGAGCAGAAGATCCGGGCTGTGGGTGACAACAAATTCCGCTCGGTGAACGTGCGCATCATCACCGCCACCCATAAAAACCTTGCCGAAGAGATCAAGGTCTCCCGATTCCGGGAAGATCTTTACTATCGCCTGAACGTGATCCCGATTCACATCCCGCCGCTGCGCCAGCGTAAGGAAGACGTGGTGATTCTCGCCAAGTACTTTCTGGAGCGCTCGGCCCGCAAGAACAAGGTGGACGTGAAGGGCTTCACGCCGGCGGCACTGACGAAGCTCGTGTATCTGCCTTGGAAAGGCAACGTGCGTGAGTTGCAGAACGTAATCGAGCGTTCCGTGATTCTTTGCCAGGGCGATCTGATCGACGAGACGGACATTCCGGTAGGCCAGGCCTCCGACGCCGACGACCTGATCGAGGAGATGGCTTACGACATGCCGACCCTTCGTGATGTCGAGCGCCGCTACATTCTTTCCGTGCTGAAAAAGCATAACGGGAAGAAAGACGCCGCAGCTAAAGTGCTGGGAATGAGCCGGCGCACTTTGTACCGCAAGTTGGTAAACCAAGACGATGACAGTGAGACCCTGCAGTAATTTGGAGGACATATGGGGACGGCGAAAAAGGAAAATATTGTGGAAGTATCGGAGTCCACCAGAAGCAAGTATTTCAGGAGCCTTACGATTCAGATTTACCAGCTGCGGCAGGCGATGGAAAAGTCTGACTATAAAACGGCCAGGGAGATCTGCCACCGCGTGCGCGGTAGCGCCAGCCTCTTCGGCCTGAGAGACCTGGGTGAAGCCTGCCGTGACGTGGAAGCCGCCTGCATGGCGCAGGACGGGGAGCGGATCGTCGAAGGGTTTCAGGTGATCGAGGTGATCGTCGGTCGGAACGTGGGCACCGCGGAGGCCAGCTGACGGAAGGTTTCGTGAACCTCTGCCAGGGGAAGGGGGCGGGGAAATGGAAATCTTGGGATCGATTCAGGGCGAGAACGTGGCGATCGAAGGTCGCGAGAAAATGCAGCGCCAGATGCGCGATTTCATTTCTCGCCTGCAGAAAGGCGACCGCTGGAACAGCGGTAACGTACTTTATAAAGTGCATTTTTGGCGGCCCTTTTTCGGGGCCAAAGTGGATTCATTGATCGAGTTTCGGGCGGATGGCCAGGAGGCGTGGTTCGCGCGCGCCAATGGTCCCGACCCATGGAAGGCATTCTGCCGGGCCATGGGGAGCCTGAAACAGATCGTCACAGAAATGGAAATGCGCGAAGAGGGGGCAGGTGTGAATGAAAGCGGAGAAACTTGAAGTGGTCGGAAGAGAATTCCACGAGCGGCGCCATCTGACGCATAAACGGATGGAACGCTGGATTCGCCTGCAGCAATTTGTCTATGGGCTGCCGGAAGAATACGCCTATGCCGTGCGCATTTCGACACGGAACGGGCGCACTGAGAGTTCCGCTCTGGTTACCGTGGGCTGGATGTCCTGGTTCGGGCGTGGACTGGGCTCGGACCGCCAGCACTCCCTTGGGCTCGCGCTTCTGAACGCTTCCGAGGCACTTTCCGCCAATGGAACCAGGCTGTTCCTGCACAATGTGGCACGCTGGCTTTTGAGCTGCCTGAATGTCTTCCGGCCCCGCCGCGAGGCAAGCCGACGCTCTGAACTTCCGGCCGAAATCGACCATACTGATCTCCTGGCGGGATAAGACGGGATGAACAGACTTTTTCCCTTCGAAAGAGAGGCCACGGATCCGCCCTCGGTAACGGGGGAAGTGATCTATGAGTCTGTCCACCACAGCGTGCATCGGAAAGCGGTCAAGGTTTTGGTGAAAGGCCAGGTCTCGCTGAGTCTCCGGGAGCTTCCCGATCCAGTAGAGTGGGCCAGTTTTCTGGTGATTTTTTCGCCCGGACAGGACTACGAGGAAGTGCGCTGTCAGGTGGACATTGAAACAGACGTCGGCTTCGCCGGATTCGCGATTGGATTCGGTTCTCGTCCTGAGTTGGCACTGAACGAGGCGATGGAGAGATTGCAATGGCACGAAAAGAAACGCCCCCTCCCCATGACCGTATAGCGAGCCCTGACTCACTGCGCCTTCATGAATCCGTGGACCACTGGCTGAAGAAAATCAGAGATCGACTCTCGGATAACGCCACCGTGGCGGCCACCGTGCGCCGTCTTTCGCGAAAGCGCTTCCTCGTTACCTTTCGGGCCGCTGCCAATGGAGAGACATTTATCTCCGAGGCGCGCAAGGAAAGGCTGGAGGAGGCTGTGAGCGAGGCCGGGAGCTGGCTGTGGGAGCGTCTGAACACGAGCCCACCCCCGCCCCAGAAAAAGCTGGGAGACAAAATCCGCCGCCTTTTTCGCGAAGCCAGCTAAGTCTGGCGCTGCCGTAATCTGCAACAGTCTTCGCGGAATGCAACACGACAACATGCGTTAAGTAACTGATATCGCTATAGATTTGTCTATACATTGGCCTTTTCATTGCTTACGATTCTTCGGTACCCAAAACTAATTAGGAGAATCACATGAAAAAGCTCGTATTGATGCTCGGCCTCTGCACCCTGATCGCTGCTCCCGCCTTCGCTAACGAAGACGCTGCTGCTCCCGCCGCTGAAGGTACTGCTGCTCCTGCTGAGCACGCTGACCATGGTGGCAAAGCTGAACATGGCAAGATGAAGGGCAAAAAAGGCAAGAAGCGCGGCGCGAAGAAAGCCAAAACCGAAGGCCACGCTGAAGGCGAAGCCGCTCCTGCGGAAGGCGCCAAAACCGAGTAAGACCTAAGGTCAATTCGTGGAACTGCCGGGACGCCGAACAGGCCTCCCGGCATTTCTTTTTTGTCACAGCACTCCCTAGGCACTAGTATGAGTCCCTCCTATGCAGTGGCTAGAGCTCCGCCGCAGATTCTCCCGCCTCGACCTTCAGGTGAAGGTCGTGCTCGTGCTGGTTCTTGTAATCGCCCCCACCTTTTTGCTCGTGAGCCTTCTGGTATCCCAGCTCGCACTCCCCGTGATCGAAGAAGAGATGCGTGTTCTGGGCGTGCACGCCGCCCGCTCGATCGCCGATGAGGTGGTTTCCGAGCGGCTTCTGGCGGTAGGTAAAGAGGCCGAGCTCGAGCAGAAGTTGCGTGAGACTTTCTATATGCAGCCGAGCGTGGTGCAGGTGGATGCCTTTCGCCGGGATGAGAAGGGCGGGATCGACCTCGCGGCGTCCACGGAAGACCCTTCGCTCACAGTGCGTCCGCCGGAGGAAATTCTTCCGGAGCACGTGCTTTCCTACCGGAAGGTTTTTGAAGACGGGGTGGCCTACTGGGAAATCTGGGCGCCAGTGACGGCGCGCAAGCGCGTGGTAGGCGTGGTGCGTGTGGAGGTCTCGCTTCAGAACGCCACCGGCCTCGAACGGGCCGTGCGCAAGATCATGCTGCTCGCCGGTCTCGCCAATATCGTCCTGCTGATAGTCGCGCTTTCCTACTTCCTGCGCAAGACGATCGCCAACGACCGCTTGTTGCGGGCCACGGAATCACAAAACCTCGAGCTCAGCCGCCAGCTCCACGAGGCGGAGCGCCAGGTGATGATGAAGGAAAAGCTCGCAGTCATGGGCCAGCTCACGGCAAGCTTCGCCCACGAGATCGGCACGCCCCTCAACGCCATGGGCGGGCATGTCCAGCTGCTCCAGGATGAACTGCGGCGTTCGTCGTCGGACTCTTCCTGGCTCCACCGCCTGGGAATCATTGGTGACCAGCTTTTGAAAATTGAAAACATCGTGAAGGGCTTCCTTCACAGCACGGCGAAGCCGCCGTCGCAGCAGCAGCTGCTCGACATGAACCAGGTTCTGGAAAAGACGCTGGGGATCGTGAGCCCCCGCATCGAAACGCTGGGCGTGAAATTGGAGAAGACCATCGATCGCAAGCTCGGCCCTGTGCGCGCCGTTCCCCTCGATATCGAGCAGGTGCTACTGAATATTCTCAATAACTCCCTCGACAGCATTCAGGCCAAGCAGAGAGGCGTTCCGGCGTCGGCCTCCCGGCTCGAGGTGTTTTCCCGGATGCGTAAAGACGGTCTTTCCGAATGGATCGAGCTTGGTGTGTTCGATTCCGGCGAAGGGATTGCCAAAGCCGACCTGCAGAACGTATTCAAACCATTCTTCACTACCAAGGCGGTGGGGGAAGGCACGGGCCTCGGGCTCACGATCTGCCGCGAGATCGTGAACAAATACCACGGCAAGGTGGAGATTGAGTCCAAAGAGGGTTCCTGGACCCGGGTGATTCTCCAGTTTCCCTATGGAGTGAATGCATGAAGGCAAATCAGCTTCTGGTCGTCGACGACGACGGCGTGACTCGCGACCTGCTCCGTGAAGTTTTCGAAAAAGAAGGCTACGAAGTATCCCTTGCGGCCAGCGGCGAGGAGGCGTTGCAGAAGCTTTCGGGCGGCAGCTTCCCGTTGGTGCTCTCCGACATCCGCATGCTCGGGCTCGATGGGATCGAGCTGCTCGGCCGGATCCGCAAGGGGCATCCCGAGACCTTCGTGATCCTGATGACGGGATTTGGCAACCTCGAAGGCGCCGTGCGCGCCATTCAGGAAGGGGCCTACGACTATATTTCGAAGCCCTTCCGCATTCATGAACTCAAGGCGCTCGTGGCCCGCGCGCACAAACAGTGGAAACAGCTTCGCGAAGCGGGGGCCCCGGCGGCGCAGGAACCGATACGTCTCGAGAAGCGCACTCTGATCGGCCACTCGCCTATGATCGTCGAGGTTTACAAAAGCCTCGCCCGCGCCGCGCTTTCAAGCAGCTCGGTGCTGATCATCGGGGAGAGTGGAACGGGCAAGGAACTGGTGGCCCGCGCCATCCACGAGAACAGCTCACGCAAAGGTAAACGTATGCTGGCGGTGAACTGCGGGGCGTTGGCAGACAGTCTTCTGGAAAGCGAGCTCTTCGGCCACGCCAAGGGTGCGTTTACCGGGGCAGTTCAGGAGAAGAAGGGCCTGCTGGAAGAGGCCAATGGTGGGACTCTATTTCTCGACGAGATCGGCGACGTGAGTCCATCCCTGCAGGTAAAACTTTTGCGGTTCCTGCAAGAGGGCGAGTTCAAGCCGGTCGGTTCCAACGAAAACCGGCACTCTGATTTGCGTGTCGTCGCCGCCACGCACAGGAATTTAGAGGAGCTTATCCGAACCGGAAAATTCCGCGAGGATCTCTTCTACCGACTGAAGGTGATTGAGATCCACCTCCCGCCGTTGCGGGATCGCCCCGAAGACCTGCCGGATCTAGTGAACCATTTCCTGGCTCGTTACTCCGAGCAGAACGGCAAACGGATCTCGCACGTCTCGCCAGAGGCAATGGCTCTGCTCCGGGAACATTCCTGGCCCGGGAACGTACGCGAGCTCGAGCATTGCATCGAAAGGGCGGTGGCGATGAGCAAAAGCTCGGTGCTATTCCCCGAGGACTTTTCCGGCTTCGTGGGCGAGCAGGTGGCAGCCACTGGAGCGAAGCAAGAATCGATTTCGCAGTCCAAAGGAGCTTCGCTCGAGGATATCGAGAAGGAACATATCCTGCGGGTGCTACGCGAGACGAACTACAACAAATCCAAAGCTTCGGCTGTTCTGGGTATCGATCGCGCTACTCTTTATCGCAAGGCGCAGCGGTACGGGATTGAGCTTAGCAAGGGCGATTGAGGTCGCTCAACTCTCCAACGCGATCCGGAACACATCATCCACCTTGGATAGGGGAATCAGCTTCAGTCCTTCGCGGTGCAGGCGCGGAACTTCTTTGAGATCCTTTTCATTCAGGCGAGGCAGGAGAATAGTGCGGATGCCTGCGCGTTTGGCGGCCAGCACCTTTTCCTTGATGCCGCCTACAGGAAGCACTTTTCCGACGAGAGAGAGCTCGCCCGTCATCGCCAGCCGTGGCTGGATTTTTTTGCCAGTCACGAGCGAAAGCAGTGCGCTCGCCATGGTTACGCCCGCGGAAGGGCCGTCTTTCGGAACGGCTCCCGCCGGGATGTGCAGGTGGATGTCGCGTTTCTGGAACCATTCCTGAGGCGAAAGCGGTGAGGGCTTGCCGTTTTCGATGATCGGGATCTTTTTTTCCGTGACCAGCTTCTTCACGTGGGAGAGCGCAATTCGAGCGCTTTCGATCATTACCTCGCCCATTTGCCCGGTGAGGCGCAGCTCGCCCTTGCCTTCGAGCGCGATCGCTTCAATGAACAGGATGTCACCTCCGGCGGCAGTCCAGGCAAGGCCCGTCACGACTCCGGGCTGGGTCACCCGTTCGGCGGTTTCATTGTAGAAGCGCTGGGGGCCGAGCCATTTTTCGAGCTCACGTTCCGTAACGGAAATTTCCCCGCTTTTGCGTTTTTTTCCGACGATAAGACGGGCGGCACGGCGGGCGATGCGGTCGATCTGCTTCTGGAAGGAGCGCACTCCCGGCTCGCGCGCGTAGTCCCGCAGAATTTTGCGCAGTACGATCGGCGAAATTTTCACCGCCTTTGGAGAGAGCCCATGTTTTTCAATGGAGCGCGGTATCACGTGGGTACGCGCGATCTCTTCTTTCTCTTCCAGAGTGTATCCAGGGAGCTCGATCACTTCCATCCGGTCGAGGAGGGCTGAGGGGATCGACTGCAGGCTGTTCGCCGTCGCGATGAAGAGCACCTTGGAAAGGTCGTAGGGGACGTCGAGATAGTGATCGAGGAACGCCGAGTTCTGTTCCGGGTCGAGCACCTCCAGAAGGGCGGAGGCGGGATCACCCTGGAAAGAGGCGCCGAGCTTATCGATCTCGTCGAGCATCATCACAGGATTGTTGGTTCCGGCCCGTTTGAGCCCCTGCATGATTTTTCCCGGCATGGCGCCAATATAAGTACGGCGGTGACCTTTGATCTCGGCCTCATCGCGCATTCCGCCCAGCGAAAAGCGGAAGAATTCACGGCCCAGGCTTTTGGCGATCGACTTTCCGAGAGAGGTTTTGCCGACGCCGGGAGGGCCCACGAAGCAGAGGATCGAGCCATGGTAGTCCGGCTTGAGCGTGCGCACGGCGAGGAATTCAAGAATCCTCTCCTTTACCTTTTCGAGCCCGTAGTGTCCGCGGTTCAGGATCTTGCGGGCATGGTTGAGGTCAAGATTGTCGTGCGAGGTCTTGCTCCATGGCAAGGAGGCCAGCCAGTCGATATAGGTGCGGGCGAGGTTGAACTCGGGGCTCGCTTCGGGGATGGTCTGCAGGCGGCTCAGCTCTTCCTTCGCCACTTTCTGGGCGTGGGGGGGAAGCTCGGCCTTGGCGAGTTTTTCCTTGAGGGATTTCGTTTCGCGGCTTTTGTCGTCTTCCTCGAGCCCGAGCTCTTTTTTGATGCTTTTCAGCTGCTCTCGCAGAAAGAACTCGCGCTGAAACTTGTTCACCCGCTGGTCCACTTCCGTAGACAATTTTTTCTGGAGATCGGAGAGGTCCTGCTCCTTTTTGAGGAACACAAGAAGCTTCAGTAGACGCTCTTTCACGTCCACGGTTTCCACGTAGTCTTGCGCCTCAGCTCCCTTGGGTGCAATGGAGTACGCCACGAGGTCGGCGAGCGAGCCCCGAGATGGCGTATTGATCATCGCGAGCTTCATCTCTTCGGTGAAGAAAGGATTGTTCTCGGAGAGCTGGCGAACCTGGCGGATGACTTCGCGGGCCAGGGCCTCCACCTCCGGGTCTGTATGGTTCGTATCCTCGGAGTAGAGCACTGAGGCAGACAAAAAGGGCTCGGTATCGATCCGGTTATCGATCTGAAAGCGTTGCATGCCGTGCACAAGAAGAGTGATCGAGCCGTCGGGCATATTCACTTTCTTCAGCACCTTGGCACTTACGCCCTGGGAGTAAAGGTCGGAGAAATTATAGACTACCTCCGGGCTGTCCGTGGAGTCCTTAGGCGGCGGCAGGGTGCGGAGCTTCCGCTTGGCCAGCAGCAGGCCGACCATGCTCTTTTCGTTGAGGGCTTTTTCCGCGGCGAGCAGGCTCTTGCCACGATAGACCTGAAGCGACGACATCAGGCCCGGCAGCACGGGGCTGGAGTCGAAGGGGAGGATAGGCAGCACTTGGGGCAGCTGCGGTTTTGCCAGCACGAGTTCTTTGCTCATTCTGTGAGAGAAAATAGGGATTTTTCGGACTTTGGCAAGACTGTAAAAAAGGAAAAATTGCCGTGCCTAGTCAGGTTATTCCTGGCGAACTTTTTCGGTAAGACGCCGCAAGAGCATGTCGTAGGCCGCTGTTTCCGTTTCCACGCGTTTCCAGCCTTTGGCTGAGCCCGACTTCAGGTCAATTTCCTGAACTTCCTCTTCCACATTCATGGTCACCTGGCTGCCGGAGAGGCCAGGAGTCACGGTGAAACCGTAAATCCTGCGCAGGGCTAAAGGCTTGCGGCGGGGGGAACCGTTGAAGTCATACTGCACATATTTGTCTTTGGAGGTGCTGTAGACCCAGCCCGTATATACGGTGCTGTCGTCGTCTCCCTTTACGGATTCGCCGCTGGGCGGATTGCTTTCATGCGTCAAATTGTCGAGTACGGCACGCGCGGCCCGCAGTACCTTGTCGGGATTTTCCGCCAGAGCGCGGCTCGACGAATACTTGGCCTGATTTTTTTCTTCCACGTATTTGGGCTTCGGTGTCTGGCTGGCGCAAGCCGTAAAAAGGGAAAGGATCGTCAGAGCAGCGATTCGATTTATCATGCTAGAAATGTACAGGAAATCGGCCGTGATTCAAGGCGCGTTAGCCGGCCACATCGTGCTAAGGTGCGCACATGTGGTGGAAACTCCTGCGCTCTCTGCTCTTCTGCCTGGACCCCGAATGGGCGCACAATCTGGGCGCCCAATTTCTGCGTTTCCGTGGCTTCGTGTGGCGTGCGCCGCCGAAACTTCCGCGGATTCCCGGTTGGAAAGCGGAACTCGCGGGCATTCCCCTGGACTCGCCAATCGGAATGGCAGCGGGATTTGATAAAGATGCGAAGCTGGTGCTCGGACTAAGGAGCCTGGGATTCGGTTTCGTGGAGGTGGGCACCGTAACGCCGCAGCCGCAGCCAGGAAATCCCCGTCCCCGGCTTTTTCGCGTACCGGAGGCGCACGCCCTGATCAATCGCATGGGCTTCAATAGCGAGGGAGCCGCCGCCGTGGCCGACCGTCTCACCCACTTGAGAGCCTTCGCTTCGGTGAACTTTCCGATCGGCGTGAACCTGGGCAAGAACAGGGAGACGCCACTTGAGCGTGCGGCCGAAGATTATGTAGAGGGGCTCCGTCAGCTCTATGGAGTGGCTGATTACCTTGTCGTAAACCTCAGCTCTCCCAATACCCCCGGGCTTACGGGACTGCAGGAAGGCGAATTGCTCGGCCCTCTGCTGCGTAAGGTGCGTGAGGCGGCCGAACGCTGCGCGAGCCGTACCCCCGGACACCAGCGCCCCCTTTTTCTGAAGCTTTCTCCGGATCTCGAAATGGGCGCACGGAAGTTGGCAGTGGGCCTGGCCGTCGAAGAGGGATTCGGCATCATCGCCTCCAATACCAGTCGACGGCGGGACTTTCCCGCCCTTGCGGCCGCCCGGGCGAAGGTGGTGGGCGAGGAGGGGGGCCTGAGTGGGACTCCTCTGCGGGCACTGGCCGTGCAGCAGCTGCGGGAGATCCGCTCCTGGATCGGTCCCAAGCCACTGGTAATTTCTGTGGGGGGTTTGGCCGACGGGGCGGATGCCCGGCTTAGGCTGGAGGCGGGCGCGAATCTCCTTCAGGTTTATACCGAATTCATCTACTCGGGCCCCTCCTTCCCCCGGAAGATGGCGTATGCCCTGGCGAATCCTTGATCCCCTAGCTGGCCTATGGTAGTGGTCTAGACTCATTTTTCGGAGGACTCCATGTCGCAAGTGTGTGAATTGACCGGCAAACGCCCCGGTTACGGAAACAAAGTCAGCCATTCGAACATCAAGACGCGCACGCGCTGGATGCCCAACCTTCGCAAGAAGAGCTATGAAATTCCGGAGCTGAAGCAGACGGTTTCGTTGATGCTCTCGACCCGCGCGATCCGCACGATCGACAAGCTCGGCGGCATTACTCCTGCCCTCATGAAGGCCGGGGAGAAAGCGCTTTCAGAGCGCCTGCAGACGATCCGCCAGCGGATTTACAAAGCCCGCGTGAAGCGCACCTCGGCTCCCAAGGCTGCCAAGAAAAAGACGCAGAAAACCGCGAAGTAAAGCTCTTCGCCGAAGATTACCCCCTGCTTCCGCTGGAATCAGGGGATTTTCTTTTTCAGGAGCAGCTTCAGCTCTTCCAGTCGGCCGATAATTTCCGCAGGGGAGAGCGGGCGCTCATCCGGTACGAGCACAGGGCTGGGTACCTTTGTTTCCGGTCCTTTTTCGCCTCTTCCCCTGATGCGCAAACGGAAGCGATCGTGGTAGCGGCCGCGATTGTGCTTTTCGCAGCAAGGCGCGCAGGCGGAAATCCCCAACTTTCTCCGAGCGGGCACCTCAATCCTGCACACGGGGCATTCATACCAGTGCTTGATTGGGCGGAGCTGGGGGACGGTATTGTAGCGCTTGGCGCCCACCCGTTTCATGATGTCGTGAAATTCCGCGGTATGGCCGTGCGGTTTCCGTTGGTGCCACAGAAAGTAGTGAATCATCTCGTGCAGCACAGTATCGCGCACGTGAATGGTGCCATCGGGAAGATCGCGCAGATAGGTGGCCACCTCGATCTCAGCGGAAATTCGGCGCAGGGGAATGCGGGAGCCCGGGCAAAACCTTCCGGCAGTGCTGGAAAGCCTGGAGTTCCAGCTGAGCTTCGGCGGCGGCAAGGCGGAGCCGAAATGGGCGTGGTTTAGTTCGTGAAAGATCGCTTCAAGCACGGGGTTTCCTGTTTTATAAAGAGTAAAGGGGCGGCAAAAAGGCTGCAACCTACCAGCTTGGTCGTACATGGAAGGCCCGGGGAAACGGGCGGGGAAAACCAACGATGAACGGATTCCGACAGGATCACGAGCGCCATACCTCCAGGGCGGTGGAGCTTTCTGTTCTGCTCCCGGCCTGGAACGAGGGCGAAAACATCGTGGAACTGGCCCGTCGGCTTCTGGCCTTTCCCGAGGTGCGTGAGCTGATTGTGGTCGACGACGAGTCGACCGACGGCACCCCAGAACGCTGGGTGGCCTCCGGCCTGAACGCCGATCCCCGAACCGTTTTTGTGCGGAATCCGCGCCGGCTCGGCCTTGCCTGTTCGATCCTTCAGGCATGGCGCCTGGCCAGCAAAGAGTATGTCGTGATTCGAGATTCCGACTGGAATCACGATGTGGAAGACATCCCTGCGCTTGCCTGCGCCGCCGCCCTCGGGTCCGATTTTGTGGTAGCCAGCCGCTATTCGAAGGGTGCCCCCCCTTTGGGGCGGGCCAACGACCTTCTCAGTCTTTTCCTGAACCGTCTGCTTTCTTTCCGGCAAAGAAAAATCACGGACTGGACTTACGGCTATTTTCTCGCCCGGCGCGATCTGTTGGCGAGCGCGCCTTGCGGCTGGATCTTCCGCGGACGGGGGGAGTATTCGCTCCGCCTCTTCCGGTGGGTGCTCGGGCGGAAGCCCGGCTTTCCGATGGCGGAAATTCCCACCAGAGTTCGCCCGAGGGGCGGGGGGAAGAGTTCCACCCGTCCCATCCGCCACGGCCTGGCTTATCTTGCGGCTATGAAGGAAAGGATGCCGCAACCCTCGTCCTTTGAGTCAGATTTTTCCCGTGCGCTTTTCCGCTGGAAGAAGGCGGGCTCGTCTACGGCTGCCTGCGGACACAGCCGTCTGGGATGGCGCTCCCGGGGTGCGCTGCTTGCCAAAGAGATGGCGGGCGTGCGGGGAGAGGTGCTCGATCTGGCGTGCGGGAACGGCGCCTTTGGCGCAAAAGCGGCCTGGGGACGGGATCTGCTGCTTTACGGAGTGGATCGCGATGCCGAGCTGTTGGAAGGCGCCCGTGGCCGGGGCTATCGGGAGTTGGTGCGGGGAGATCTGCGAGATGGTCTGCCGGCCGAGCTGGCTCGTCGGCGTTATGACGCCTTTTTCTGCTTTGAGCTGCTGCAGTATCTCGATGGGCCCGAGATGTTTCGCCTATTTGAAGAGAGCAAGTCTGTTGCCGGTGGAGAGGCGCATTTTCTCTGTATTCTTCCGAACAGGGCCTCTTACTGGCATCGCGCGCGGCGCTGGGCCGGCTTGGGAAAGGAAGATTACCATTGCATGCACGATCTCCCTCAAGTGGTCGCCGCGGCCCAGGCGGCGGGTTGGAGTCTTGCCGCGGGCTGGGGCTGTAGTTATGGAAAGCGGCAGGCACAGGAGCTGGCTTCTGTGCATCGAGCCTCGCCCTTTCATGCCCATCTGCTCTTGCGCTTCCAGGCCTGACGCTCTAAAAGAGCCCTATGAAATCCAAAAAGAAAATCGCCGTAGTGGGCTATGGCTTCATCTCTGGTAAGGGCCACGTACCTGCCTTCGCCAAGCGCTCCGACGTAGAGGTGGTCGCAGTGGCAGAGACCAATCCAGAGCGCCTGGAGCAGGCCAGAAAAGACCTGCCGAACGCCCGGTTTTACAGCGACTACCAGACCCTCCTGAAGATCGAAAAACAGCTCGATATCGTGGACATCGCCACGCCTCCCTATGTGCATTGCGAAATAGCGCTTGCCGCGATGAAGAGCGGAGCCCATGTGCTTTGCGAAAAACCGCTGGCGATGAATACTGCAGAGGCGAAAAAAATGCTCGAGTGCGCCAAAGCCGAAAAGCGGGTGCTCTTTCCCTGCCATAACTACAAGCATGCACCCGTTGTGAAGGTGATCGAAGAGGCGATCAAGAGCGGTAAAATCGGCGAGGTCACGAGCGTGACTCTTCAGACCTTCCGCAACACCCACGCCAAAGGGTTGAAGGAGTGGAAAACCGACTGGCGGCGCGAGAAAAAATTCAGCGGAGGCGGGATCGCCATGGACCATGGCTCGCACACTTTCTACCTGACCTTTTCCTGGCTGGCGTCGCTGCCGGTCGCGCTAACGGCCAAGGCGCTGAAGCTTTCGTCGGATTGGGATACCGAAGACAACCTCACCGTGACTCTGGAATTCCCGGGTCGCCGCTTCGCCCACGCCTACCTTTCCTGGACGGCCGGGATGCGCAAGGTGATCTATACCGTTCAGGGCACGAAGGGCGGGATTCTGGTGAACGACGACGAGGCCGAGATTTCGATCGGCTTTCCCAATACCGGATCGCATGCGGGCAACGGCGATCATAAAGTGGAGAAGTTCACGATCGAAAGCGACTGGATGGACGCCTCCCATACCAAATGGTTCAACTCCATGTTCGATAAGTTCCTCGGCTGTATCGAGAAGAACGAGTATGTGAACGACGAGATCCGTGAGAGCTACGCCTGCGTGGAAGTGATCGAGAAGTGTTATCGTTCGAGCGAGCAACAGAGCCGTGAGATCGGTCTGGAGTGTGCGTTTTGAACTCCACGGAAACCGCCAGAAAGCTGGAAGACCTGCTGCGCCGGGAGTTCGCGCCTACGCTTTTCTCCCTCGAAGACCAGAGCTATATGCATGCCGGCCACAAAGCGGCCGGAGGGGGCGGGCACTTTTATGTGGAGCTGCGTTCGAAGCGGTTCAACGGACTTTCTCCGGTCGCGCGCCAACGCCTGGTGATGGAAAGCTTGAAGCCGATGATGGACAAAGAAATCCACGCGCTTTCGCTGCGTTGTATTCCGGAAGAATAAGCAAAAATTTAGATCAGTGGCGGATGCAGGTGAGCTCGTAGACCGAACGCGAGGGCTGGTCGTGCGCGTCCTTGGGGCGGAGCTCGAAGCGGCCCGAGAATTTGTCCTGGCTCAGGAAGTCCGACGGCAGATCGATCACGGCCACATTGCCGTTGGCGCGGTCGGCTTCGGAGACATAGCGTAGCTTGTCGGAATTCTCGGGAAGGCTGCTTCCGTTATCGAGGTCCGCTTCCAGAAGGGAAATGGGAGGATATTCTTTCCAGTATTCCATCTGCGCCTGGCCCCCGCGGCCGGCGAACCCGAAATGCAGCCAGCTGGTTACGGGCTCGGCTCCGTCGGCATGTTCGCATTTGTAGTCGAAGCTGGCTTTCGCCAAGGCGGGGGTGAAGAGAAGAAGTAGAAGGGCCAGGATGCGCATAGGAGCCTCCAGAACCGTTGGGAACCTTCATCCTTATCGTAACGAAGGCTCCTTTCCTGGGCATGAATTATCGATTCTGAGTGAAATTGTCAATTGAGCCCACACGCCACCAGTAAGACTGAATTAAGGCTGCTAAAAAGATTGTGTTTTTTCGCCGCATCCTTTACAAAAAGCCGACCCCAAAACGGAAATAATTACCCT
>DATBTF010000187.1:0-4503 GCA_036559405.1 Bdellovibrionota bacterium | reverse complement strand
AATCTCGATATCCCCTTCGGCATTGATCGGGAAGCGGCCTTCCACGATGCGGTGGAGGCGTAAGGCCATGATGAGGTTGCGGGAGCCGATCATTCCGAGCAGGCTCACCAGGCGATGGGTGGCGCTCTGGGGCTCGTCCTTGGCGCCTTCCTTTTTATCGTCTTTGGGCTTCTCCGCCTTGCCCATCTTCTTGTTCACGAAGCGGAATACCAGATCGCGGTATACCTGGTTGTGGTTGAGGATGCGCGCCAGGTCGCTTACGGTCACGTCGATATCGATGAACTCCTGGAGGGTATCGCGCGCGGTGCGGCCGAGCCGCATAGGCGTAAAAAGATAGGTTTCCTTGAAGGAAAACGCGCTCATTTCCATCAGGATAGGGGCTTTGCGCACTTGAAGTCAAACCAAGGGAACTCTATCCTAATAGTATGAACAGCAAGAGCACTACCGCCCGAGATATTATGTCCAGCAAACTGATCGTCGCCAAAGAAGGCATGAACGTGGAGGAAGCGCTCAAGCTCTTAGTGAACAACAAGGTTACCGGTTTACCGGTAGTGAACGGCAACGGAAAGATGGTGGGGATCATCTCCGAATACGACATCATCGCCCGCGTGGGAAATACCCACAATGTAGACCCCATGCTGTTCAAGGATCAGCTGCCCTATACAAAAAAAGTTGAAGCGGTGGACGAAGAAACTTCTCTCGAGGAAGTTCTCGACCGCTTCATCAAGTCGAAGATCCGGCGCCTGCCGGTGCTCGACAAGCAGGGCCACCTCGTGGGCATTATCTCCCGCCGCGACGTGATGCGGATCCTTTACTACCGAGCGAAGGTTAATTGATGAAGTTGGCCCTACGCCAAGAGGAAAGCTGCTCCGTACTTGAAGTTCAGGGAAACATCGACATTCACAATTTCACCGTGATGAAGGCAGGGCTCTCCAAGCTCTTTCAGAACGGCAAGAACAAAATCGTGGTGCATATCGTGGACGGCAAAGAACTCTCTCCCGAAGTGATCCGTGAGCTGGCTATTCTCGACGTCTTCGCCCGCGAGCTTTCGGGCAAGATCGTTCTGGCATCTGCCAGTGAGGACCTCAAAAGCAAGGTTACCTCCTTCGCCAAGCCGCCCGTGGTAGCCATCCTGCCGTCCGTAGCGAAGGCCGTGGAATATCTCAAAGACGTGGCCAAAATGGAGGGCGAGGTGAGCGGTGAGGCGCCCGCGGAAAGCAGTCCAGCCACTGAGGCCAAAGACAAAGAGATCGCCGCGCTCCAGGCTCAGCTCAAGATGGCGGATCCCTCGGAGGCCAATAAATTGCGCCAGGAGAATGCCGAGCTGAAAGACAAGCTGGGCCTGCTCGAGGGACAGCTTGCCGAAATTCTGGGCAAGAAGAAGCAGCCGGTCGATGCCTCGGGCTTCATGGAAAAGATCGAGGCGCTCGAAGAAAGCGTGCGCAAGATGAGCGGCGAAAAAGCGGTGGGCAAGAAGTAGTGGCCTCGCAGATCAACGACAAATGCAATCTTTGCGGCGCTTGTCTTCCCGCCTGTCCCACCAAAAGCATTATGAAAGGCAGCCGAGTGTACGTGGTGGATGCGGATACCTGCACCGACTGCCTGCAGTGCGCGCCGGTTTGCCCGGTAGACGCGGTGGAGAACCCGATATTGCCGAAGCGGGATCCGCGGCTCAAAGTAAAAGGTTAGCTACCACTCCACCTTGAGCGCCGGCAGCCCTTTGATATCCGTTCTTGCCGTGATGATCGTATCCCGGAGAACGTCATTGCAGTCGAGTTCGTCTTTCCGGAACAATCCTTCCTGCTCGAAGCCCAGCTTCTGCATCACCGCTAAGCTGCGCGTGTTCTTGCTGTCACAGCGAATCTCCACCCGTCTGGCGCCCAATACTTTAAAGGCGTAGCGGGTGAGGGCGTTGGTGGATTCCGAAACATAGCCTTTGCCTTCAGCATTTTTATGCAGCCAGTAGCCGATATGGAAGCTCGGCACGTTCCAGTTTGCACGGTGGAGGCCCGTGGAGCCGATAAAGGTTTTTCCCTCGCGGTCGTAGATGGAGAGGGTGCAGTCTTCGCGCAGAATGAAGTTCGCAAGCGCGCGGCGGCAATGCTCTTCCATTTTTTCCGGGCTTACTTCTTCATGGGCAAAGGGCATCCAGGGTTTGAGGTGGGCGAGGGATTCCTTCACTGCCTTGGCGATCACTGTGCCTTCGCCCACCTGTCGCGGGCGTAGCATGAGCCGCGGAGTGAGGATGGGCATGGGAAGGTCGAGGAGGATGGGTTTCATAAAATTATTTTGCTGCAGCGTGACCCGCGGCGCCCCAGGTACTTTTTGACACCACTCTCACGCCAACGCCCCCCACGCCTGCTTCCAGCGTTCTATTCCCAATTCTGTAATCCTCTTCTGCCAAGTTTCGTCATTCGGGCCAAAGGCCGCAAGCATCGCGTCGCGCACTCCATCCGACGGAGGGGAGCCGGGAGCGCGGAAGCGCCACTCGAAGTTTTCTTTCCGCAAAGCATGGATCGTTTTCAGCGCATTTAAGGTGCCGAACTCCTGCAGGCAATACCTCAGCTTCGCCTTGGGCAGCACCTGCCGGAACGCATCCGAGATGCGGCCGTGGATTTCGTAGGAGCCAGCGCCAGGATCCGGCACATCCGCCTTACGTCCGAAGATCTTCTCAAAATAATCCGGGGAATCGGTCTCGCGGTCGTGGTCCACGAACAGCATCTCCCCCGCGAATTCGCCCAGGCCCGTGTGCAGGTCCAGCACCGTATACTGCTGGATGCCGGCAAAATGGGAGCGTAGCACCTCTTGCACCAGTTTCACTTCGCGCTGGATCTCGCGGCCACAAAAGAAGATTCCGTGCGGATGGGTCATTTGCCCGGCCGCAATGGCTTGGCGAGACCGGGTTTCTCCCAAGGTGTATCGGGAGAACACAGCTTTCAAAAAGCCCGTATAGAACTGCAGGCCCGAGTTGGGATTCAAATAAGCATCGAAAAACTTGTAATCCTCGTTCGTGACCGTTTTGAGGTTAAAGGAACGGTTGAGGTCCACATTGTTCCCATTCGCGCGCCGGTAGAGACACATCCCGTAAGGATTCACGGCATGCACGAATAAAAGACTGGGCCCGCCCTGGGGGAGACCTTTCAGCACTTCGCGCTGGATGGTGGAGCCCGCATAGCCCTCGATCCCGTGTACGCCGCTGAGCTGCACCAGCAGCTTGTTCGGGTCGCGCTTTTGGAAGGCAAAATCAATGAAGAGGTCGGGCTGGTTCTCGTAGGGCACTCGCGTACGCACGGTGCGCAGACCGGCGGCCCCGGCCGTCTGTTCAAAAAGCTCGCGGGCTTTGTGGTAGTCGGTTTCCATCATTTTTGCAGGTCCTTGAGCGTGGCGAGCACCTCGTCCACATGGCCCGGCACCTTCACCTTCCGCCACTCGTGCACGATCTTGCCGTTACCATCCAAAATGAAAGTCGAGCGTTCGATCCCGAGGAATTTTTTTCCGTAGAGGCTTTTCATCTGGATCACATCGAACTTTTTGCAGAGCACTCCCTCGCCATCGGCCACGAGCTCGATTTTCAGCTTCTGCTTTTCGCGGAACTTCTCATGGGAAGCCAGGCTGTCTTTCGATACGCCCACGATTCTTGTTTTCAGCTTGCTGAATTTGGAAAGATTCGCGGTGAAGTCCTTGGCTTCCATCGTGCAGCCAGGGGTACTGTCGCGCGGGTAGAAATAGAGAACGGTGAAGCCGCCTTTTTTTGTCTTGAGAGAAAAATCTTTTCCGTATTCCACCGATTCCATTTTCACGCCTCGCTCTTGCGCATCTCCATGCTCGTTTGCATGCCCAGGGCGGCCAGCATCAGGGCCGCGCCCGCCCATTGCAGGGGATTCAGATGTTCGCCCAAAAAGAGGATTCCCGCCACCGTGCCGAGGATCGGCTGGGCAAAAAGAGTCAGCGCAACGGCGGATACGGGAACGCTCGCAAGTGCCACGCTCCAATAGGCATAGGTTATTGTGGTACCGAGCGGGCCGAGCCAAAGGAGGGCCAGCCACTCCCGCATGGTCATCGAGGGAAAGGAGGGAAAACCTTTGCCCGTGAAGAAGACGTAGAGCGTGATCATCGTGAAACCGAAGGGGAGGCTGCAGGCGAATACGGAGAAGGGGGCCACCCGTCCTCTTAGTTTCCGGCTGACCACGCTATAGGCGGTGTCGGTGAACATGGTGAACAGCAGGATGAGGTTGCCGATATTGAAAAGCGACGCGGAGCCGGCGACGTCGCCCGGATTGAGGTTGCTCAGCAGGCAAAATCCCAGAACCGAGATGAAAAAAGCCAAGGTGTCGGAGGCGCCGATCTTTTCGCGGAGAAAAAACCAGGCCATCAGCACTACAATTAGTGGCTCAATCGCCACGATCAGCACGTTGGCGGTGGCGGTGGTTCCCGCGAGGCCCACAAACTGGAAAGTGGTGGAAAAAAAGAAGGTGAAAAAGCCGAGGGCCGCGAGCCATCGCA
>DATBTF010000186.1:0-3211 GCA_036559405.1 Bdellovibrionota bacterium | reverse complement strand
CATCTCCGATTAAAACAAGCGGTTAAATGATCTATTGAACTTCTCGGATATTTGGGGCCATTCTTTAGTACTTAGATCAGGAATAAAACCACCAAATAAAACAATTAGTTAGTGATATTTGAGGTGGGGGCGTGAAATACTATTTCTCTACAAAGCACGTTCCTGGAGGGTTTTTTGGCCGGCTGGAAGGCGATAGTTTGGGGGATGGTCCTCATCGTGGGGCAGGGGGCGCAGGCCGGGCAACCTGATTCCGGAAACAACAGCTTCTCCAGTGAGATTCCCGCCATCATCCTCAAGCTCGAAGGCGAGGGCACGGCCAACATTCGCAAGAAGTCCGGGATTCTGGAAACGGCGGGAGCGCGCGGCAGGTTGCTGCCTGGCGATCGCGTGGTCACCGACGAACGCACTGCCGTCTACCTCACCCTTAACGATGGAACCGTGATCAAGGTCGGACTCAGCTCCGAGCTCGAGGTGGAGAAAGCCGAGGAGCAAGGAAAATCCATTTTCTGGGAGTTCAAGCTTCTCAGGGGTGGGGCAAGGGTGTTGGTGGAGCGGCTTCCTCCGGCAGAGCCGCGGCTCCGGATCCTGACCCCGACAAGCGAGGTGGCACTTGCTCATGGGGAATTCGTGGTGGCCCATGGGCAAGGATCGGGCTTTTCCTTTCTCTACGTGTTTTCTGGAACTGCGGAGTTTGGGCCGTCCGGATGCCTGCGCGAGAAACATTGCGAGAGCATCCAAACGAACCAGTCGGCAATGCTCAAGGCAGGAAAAAAATCACCTGACCGTTCCGGCAAAGTGGATCTCACGGAGCTCTTCGGGCTGCTTGCCCCCGAGGGGGGCGCCCGACAAGTGGGAATCGAGACGAGCGCGCGCGTAAGCCTGTTTCGCGATGCTCGCCGGGCAGCGGGCAAATACACCCAGGGCCTGGATGACGCATCCCTGAGGCGAATCGTGGATGACGCCCATGCGGAACTCTGGGCGGCACAGGATCGGGTAATCGGGCGCACCAAGGATGAGCGGGATGCCATGCACGACAGTGTGCTCGACGGATTGTTCCTGGATACGCTCGATGCGGCCGATGCCTTCGCGGAGGCCAGAAGAGCCTTCCTTCCGCTGGTGAACGGGGGGGCGGAAAATCTTGTGGCGCAATTCCTGGCCGCAAAGTTCCGTCTGGGAACGGCGGTGCGGGAAGCGGATGAGGCTGGCGTGTTCGCCGACCGCCCCGATACGCCCTGGAAGAAGCGGGCATTTCGCGCGCGCAAGTTTCTGGATTATACCCGCAGCGAAAATGCGAAGCGAAGAGCGTCTGCTTTGGAGAAGGAGCTTGTGAACTATGTGGCTCTGCTCGAGTACGCGGAGGCATTCCCCGGAGAGAAAAGGGAAGAGGGAGCGGGGGCGGCAGACGAGAAAGACAAAGAAACCGAAGACTGGTTTGACCAGAAGCACGAGCCTTGCGAGACTCGCTCCTGCCGCCTGACGAGGATGATCCACGAGCTGGATGTGATGTCCGAGGGCGTGGTGAATGCCTTCCTGGGCGGCAAGTCCGACGACAAAGACCAGGACCAGGGCGTGCGCGGCGCCAAGGGCACCATCCGCACTTTCTTTTTCTCCCGTACGATTCCAGGCAATGGCTGCTTCGAAGTGCAGAAGGCCTGCAAGGAAAAGCCCTGCCAGATCGCTACGCCAAAGAAAAAATGCCAGAAGGGCGAAGTGGCGGAGATTTGCTCTTTTAAGCGAATGCCGGTTCGCTGCCCGGACGAGACGAAAAAATAAGCTCTACAGCTCGCGTTCGTTTATTTTCTGGAAGTGCTGGAGAATCGCTTCGCGTGCCACGTGGTAGCTTTTCACTTTCCAGTATTTCCGGTTCACGATCATCGAGGCGAATACGATCTTCTTGCGGGGGTCAGCGCTCGACTGTGCGAAGCCCACAAACCAGTCGTATTTGCCTGCAGGCGCCATACCCGTGAAGCTGCCTGTCTTCCCGCCAATGAAGAGCTTGGAAAGAACAGGGTGGTGGTTGTAGTCACGGAACTCGCGGCGGGCGGTGCCTTTGGTCACCGTGGTTTCCATGATCATGGCCAGTGATTTCGCGGTCTCCTGGTCAATGGGGCGGAACAGGTTTTCGTTTACCTCTGCCTCATAGACCTTGCTGCCGCTTTGGTTGGTCACTTCATCAACGAGATAAGGAGAGGGAATGCGACCGCCGTTCACTACAGCAGAGGCGATCATCGCGCCTTGCACGGGGTTGAGGGTTTGCTTCTGGGTGAAGCCCGAGCCGGATTCAGCAAGACCGAAATCGTCGTCCGTAGGGATCACCGCTTCGCCCATCTCGAGGGGCATGTCGAAACCGATCTTCTGATTGAAGCCGAAGCTGTTGGCGTATTTCTGGAGAGCGTCAGAGCCCACGCGCGTCTGGGCGATGCGCCCGAATACGGTGTTGACGGATTTGGCGAAAGCTTCTTCGATCGTGATGAAGCGGGTCCAGCGGTTCACCACTTCGCGCAGGTTGCGCTTGTAGAGGGTTCCGTAGCGGCCATTCACGGGGAAGATCGCATTGGGGCGCACCTTGCCATCGTTGAGGGCGGCCGCCGAAGTAACTACCTTGAAGACACTGGCCGCGGGATATGAGGCCTTGAGCGCGAGGTTACCTTTATGTTCCTCCGAGCTGTAGTCCACCATGGCGAGGATCTTGCCCGTTTCGGGGTCCATGGCCACGAAGGCGGCGTAAGACGGAGAGTAGCGCTGGTAGGCGTCCTCAATCCGTTCCTGAAGATCGCGGTCGATGGTGAAATGTACGTTGTAGCCTTTGCCGTCTTTGAAAATGGGGAAAGAGTCGAGCTTCAGATGGTTCGAGGTGATGCTCTGATCCCCTAAAAGGGAGGCGATTTCTTCCCGTTTCAGCTCCTGAAAAGGGTGTGCAGCAATGCTACTGAGACCGCGTTGGGCAGCCCCCGGCACCAGTCCTTTCGGAGCCAAAAGAGTAGCGGTGGCAAAAACAGCCAATGCTGCGGCGCATCCACACAGCCAGAGCACCGGCCTGAATTCCTTCATCATTTCGAAATCCCCATTATCCCTAGACTTTTCGGAGAAATAATCCCTCTCTTTAATGATACCAACGGAAAGCCTCGCTGAAAATACAGAATATTGGGAAAAATGCCGAAAGGTTTCAAGAACCTACCTCTAAAATAGAGGGAACAGACTGTCTCCACGG
>DATBTF010000185.1:0-6009 GCA_036559405.1 Bdellovibrionota bacterium | reverse complement strand
TTTACTTGGCTTGAATGCCCCGCAAGGGGCCGGAAAAACCACGATTTCCCGGGCCCTTTGTGAGCGTCTGGAAAGGGCTGGAAAGCGGGCCTTGGCAGTATCCATTGATGATTTCTATTATACCCGGCAGGATCAGCTGGCTTTGGCCACTCGTTTTCCCGGAAATCCCTATCTCCAGCAAAGAGGTTATCCGGGCACTCACGATCTTGCCTTGGGCGAGCGCACGCTGAAATCCCTGAAAAGCGCCGCAGCTGGAGAAGTGTCCGTTCCCCGCTATGATAAGTCGGCCCACCGGGGCCAGGGCGACCGCCTCCCGGAATCCGCCTGGCCGAAAGTCGCCCTGCCTTTGGATTTTGTGATCGTGGAGGGCTGGATGCTGGGCTTTTCACCCGCCCCCGAGGGAGTGCTTCCGAACGAGAGTTTCCGCAAAATCAATTCTTTCCTGAATGGCTATACCGCCTGGCATCGTGAGCTGGACGGATTCCTACAGCTCGTTCCTGCCGATCCTCGCTATGTGCTCGACTGGCGCGCCGAGGCGGAAAGGAAAATGCGGGAAGAGGGGAAGGGCGGCATGAGCGATGAGGAAGTTCGCGCCTATGCCGGAAAA
Source organism: Bdellovibrionota bacterium (assembly GCA_036559405.1). Taxonomy (GTDB): domain Bacteria; phylum Bdellovibrionota; class UBA1018; order CAIPTA01; family CAIPTA01; genus JAKFYM01. Next base: position 5,402 of record DATBTF010000185.1, on the reverse strand, counting down.
TTTCTGCCCGCCTACGAAACCTATCTCCCTGTTCTTACGGCAAATCCGCCGGCGCGGAACAATATTTTGCGGATCCAGATAGGGAAAAACCGGCTCCCCACAGAATCAACTGTATAATTTTCAGGCCTCTCTGGCCGCATTTTGTAAAAAAGCAGAATTGCCTCTGGTGCTTTTTCCCCGGCAGCTGGGGGAGCTTCGCACCGTTGAGTCGGGCGAAGAAAGTGGTATGGTCGCCGACCCATGCTTAACTTCTTATTCGTTCTCGCAGCGGTTCTCTTTGTTTCCTGCGCCCCCAAGCAGGAGTCACCTGTTGTCTCGTCGACCGACTACGAGGCCAAAGAAACACATCTCGATCCTGATTTAAAGGAAACGGATCTGAAGGAAGAGCGCCCGAGCTCCCCCCTTTTGGTCTCGCTGGAGTCGGAGCGTTCGAACCTGGATCGTCTTACCGGTACCAGGGAAACCTTCAATAAGGTGCAGCTCCTCCATATGGGGAAAAATTCGCTTCCCGTGCGGCTTTCGCTCATTAAGAGTGCGCAGCGCTATGTATTCATCTCCGTTCCCTACTGGTTCGACGATTCTTCGGGGACTGCGATCTACAACGCGCTCGACGCCAGCAAGAAGCAGAACTCCACGATCGAAATGCGTGTGCTGGAGGACTGGGTGTCGCCGGGAAGCACGGGCGATCTCTTCGGCGTGAAGATGTTCGGTAAGCTGGAGCGGCTCACCGGCGGCAAAGCGCTGCTTTGGAATACGCCCAAGTGGAACCGGGTGTTTTCGCAAAAGCTCCTTTCCAACCGCCTTCACGACAAGCTGCTTGTGGTGGACGGCACCAGCCTTTTGATGGGCGGGATGAATACGGGCGATTTCTATCTGAAGGGCAGCGTTTCGCGCGGGGGCTGGCACGACACGGACATTCTCGTGGAGGGCCCGGCGGCGGCAGTGGCGGCTGGTCTCTTCTTGAAAGTGTGGGAGGCGGCACGCTACCTCTCTCTGCCCAGCAATCCTTTTCCCACCGAAGCAAAAGAGGCCTATAAGGCGCTGGAGAACTATTTTTATCGGGGCGTAGAACAGTTCAAATTCATCCAAAAGCACGAGGGCAGCGGATATATCGGATTTTCCGAAGAGACTCAGTACGTCCACATCCCTTACCGGGAGCAGCTGAGCAAGTTTGGGCTCGACCCTGAGGGAGAGTCGATGCGCGTAGAAGGCGGCGTTCCGGTGCGCCTGATTTACGATAACCCTCTCTTTAACCAGCCGGACGCCAGCGGCAAGCGGCCGTTCTGCCGCTTCCAATGCGTCCTGGATTTTCTGTTTCGGCACACCACCGACAGCGTGCGGATGTTTTCGCCTTACCTGACGCTCAGCAAGCGCCAGGAAAAGCTGCTTGTGGACACGGCCAAACGGGGGATTAAGGTGGAAATCATCACCAACTCCCTCAATAGCAATGACATGGGCGGCAACGCCTATTTCGCCGGCGTATCTCATTACCTCCCCCTGCTCGAGGCGGGAGTACGAATTTACGAATGGCAGGGGAACGTGCCGCTGGTGAATGTCGAGAAAAAAGAGAAGTGTGCCATTCCGGAGGAAGAATGGCCGGGAAGCACCCTCCACTCCAAAACAGTGGTGCTCGATGGCCAGGTGGGCATCGTGGGTTCCAACAATATGAACGTGCGCAGCGAAGACCTCAATTCCGAGGTGATGGCGATCGTCTCCGACCGTGCTTTCGCCGGCCAGCTCAACGAGGTGTTCGAGAGTGCCCTCGACCTCGGCGCCGACCCGATAGTGCCCTGTGGGACTACGCTTCAGACTCGCCCCCGCAAAGTGCTCGAAGTGGGGATCGAGGCTGCCCGGGAGCTTGTGCGCAAAAACCGCGCAAAGATCGATTTCGCGAAAAAGTACCAGGACATGATGTAATCACTCTTTTCTCGTGCGGCGCCCTGTGAGATTCTTTTCTTACCTATGGCGTCCGTACATTTTTTCATTCCCGTTTACTTCGATCGTCCGTCGTTCACAATTCTGCGGGAAAAGATCCTGAATGTGCTGCCCAAGGGGCATACGGCCCACTTTCATCTCTTGGACGACAGCGCCGGTGAGGATCCCGCGCTCGCCTCCCTGAATCTTCCTGACGTCACGGTTCTTTCGATGCCCTTCAACCTCGGACATCAGCGCGCCCTGGTGCACGGACTCCGGCTTTTTCTGCGCCAGCGCCACCCGGATTCGATTCTGGTTACGATGGACGGCGACGGAGAAGACCGTCCGGAGGATCTGCCGGTTTTGCTGGAACAGTACCGCCGCTCCGAGGCCTCGCGGCCGATCGTTCTCGCCCTGCGTACCCAGCGCAAGGAGAGCTTCGTGTTCAAGCTGTTTTACTTCCTGTACCGGAAGGTTTTCCGCGCTCTGACGGGAACGGTGATCCGTACGGGAAATTTCGCCGTGCTTCACCCCGAGGCGGTCTCACGGATTATCTTTCATCCTTATTTCGAGCTGGCCTATGCAAGCACCCTCTTTTCTCTGGGCACGAACCTGCAGTTCGTGCCTTGCCCTCGGGGGGTGCGTTACGAAGGGCGGTCTAAGATGAACTTCTCCCGTTTGGCGATCCACGGCGTGCGGATGCTGATGCCGTTCACCGACAAAATCGCCGTACGTGGAGTGCTCGCGTTTTCCGCATTTTTCCTGATGAGCGCATTCGTCTGCGGTCTCCTCGTTTTCCTCCATGTAACAGGGCTCGCCTTGGTTTCCGCTTGGGCGCTGATGGCAGCGATCCTGGCTTTCGTGATGTCGTTCCTGTCGATCTGCAGCTTCGCGATCCTGATCACAATCTTTGCTAACGTGCAGGGGATCGCAATGTCGCGCCTCGAGGGTGAGCGGGGCCCCGGCTAGTTTTACGGGCTCAGCTTGGCGGGGCTGCGCGTTTCTTTTTTATTCCGTTCCACTTCGTCGAAGTCGATGCCCTGGGCCGCCGCGGCCTTCCTGTTTTCTTCCAGGTCGACGGTGCGCTGGCGTAAAGCCGCTTGGTTAACTGCGTCCTGGATGGCTTCAGGGGAAACGGATCCGCGCTTATAATTAGCTCCCCGGCCGAGATCGATCGTAGCCGTGGCGAGGTCTTCGGCCAGCCCGTAAAGGAAGGGCGAGCCCTCCTTTTTCATGAAGACGACATTTCCCTTTCCGTCCTCTGCCGTGAGCTCGAGCTGGTATTGCCCGCGGGCGAGCTTCAGTGGGAGAACGAGAACCACGGAAGGGGCGTCCACGTTCTCGAAAGCCACTTCGCGGCGTGGACTCGTGGATACGAGGGACACTCGCAGCTGCAAAAATGCGGGAAAGTTGGAGCGCTCGACTGATATTTCAATCCGGTCTCCCGGCACGGCTACGCGGGCATGCTCTTTTCCTTTCCGCCACCCGCCTCCCGAAAGCCGGGTTTCGCGGATCGTGGCGTCGGGGTTCAGGCGGGCCTCGCACTTGCTTTTGTAGAGCAGGAGAGCTTTGCCGGCGGTGGCCGCACAGGAGTTGGAGAAGTCGTGAGGGCTGCCGTTCTGTAGGGCGCAGACCGGGGGCGACTGGGCGTCACATTCCCCTGAAAGTGCGGCCGCGGAGGGGACGTAGGAGATGGCCTGGGTGGTCGAGGGCACCGGAGAACTTTTCGTTTCGTGTGAGGCGGGCAGCCGTGGGGCAGGCACGTACGGGACGGGCGACACCCGGCTGGCGGATTCCGCGCCGAAAAAAGTTTCCACGGGATGGAGGTACTGGAGTCCCATCCCGATGCCGATGCAGGCCGCGGCCTTCGCCCATTCCCAGAAAGTGGAGGCGAAGGTGGAGGCACGTTTGGCCAGAACGGTGGGCTTGGTCGGGGACTCGGACTCCACGCGCAGCTCGGCATAGAGCGAAGGGCGGGGCTCTTCCGCGGCGGGAGATTCCGCTCCGATCTCGCCGGTGGGAAGCGATGGCATGCTGAGCATGTCCGTCAGCTCCTTCTTGTCACTTTCGGCCTCGGTCAGGAAAATGCTGTTCAGAAAGTCCGCGGCCTGGACTTCGCCGTAATCATGCTGGAGGCTGCGAAGCGCGAAGTTGATGTCGGAAGCGAAGTCGCGCGCGGTGGCGTAGCGCTGTTCGAGATCGCGGGCGAGGGCGCGCATCGTGATGGTGTCGAGAGAGGTGGGGATCTTCATCCGTGGGTTCACCTTCGAGGGAGGCAGGATCTCCTTTTCGGAAACCTGGCGTATCGCCACCATCGCCTGGTCGGCATAGAAGAGCCGCTGGCCGGTGAGGGCTTCCCAGAGCACGATGCCGAGCGAGAAGATGTCGGTGCGTCCGTCGAGTTCTTCCCCCCGGGCCTGCTCGGGGGAGAGATAGGCCGGCTTCCCTTTGATCACGGCCATCGTGGATTTTTCCCGGGCCGCGAGCTTGGCAACGCCGAAGTCAAAGAGCTTCACCGTGCCTGTATAGCTGAGCATGAGGTTGTGCGGGGAAATGTCACGATGGATGATGCCGGCCCATTTGCCGGAGACCGAGTCGCGCAGCTCGTGTGCGTAGGCGAGTGCGTTGCAGGTCTCGCGGACAATGTAGCAGCAGAATTCCAACGGGAGCGGGATGCCGCGCTTGTTGCACTCCTTTACCACCACGTCCAGGCTCTTTCCGTTCACATATTCCATGGCCATGTAGTGCTGGTCCTGAACCATGCCGAAGTCGTAGATCGTAACCAGGTTCGGGTGCCCGAGGCTCATCGCGAGCCCGATCTCTTTTTCGAAGAGGCGGATGAAGTCGGGATCGCTGGAGTAATTGGGCAGGATGCGTTTCACCGCGATCAGCTTGGACGTAGTTCCCTGCTGGCCCACCAGGCGGGCGCGGAACACCTCGGCCATTCCGCCTCGCGCGACCAGCCCGAGCAGTTCGTAGCGCCCGAATTTAATGGGAAAAGAATCCAAGGAACCCCCGCAGACCTATCGGCTGGGGCTACGGTTTTTCCTACCTTTCACCGGGTAGGGGGATTGACTTTGGTTCTCCCAGTAAATTGTATTTAAGCATTTGAAATCATTATTGAATAAAAACATACAAAAATAGTCAAATATAAATTGATGTGAGGGAGCTGATCGCCGATAATGGCTGCCCCCTTTCTTAGAGGTTTTTGTGAAGCTTTTCCGCACCTTGCTCCCATCCCTACTCCTCTCCTCCCTCGCGCTAGCCGCCTGTTCCAAAGTGAACGATATGCACGACGCCACCATGGAGATGAACGCGACCACCGGCAAAATGGCGAACACCACCGAGGGAATGAACAAGGCGATGTGCGAAGTATTCGATTCCGGCCGCCAAGGCGCCGCCCTCGACCTTCGCGACAAGCAGTGGGAGCGTCTCGAGAATTCGAAAAAGCTCGAAGACAAGGGCACGTATAGCGGCCTCTACTTTTT
>DATBTF010000184.1:0-9866 GCA_036559405.1 Bdellovibrionota bacterium | reverse complement strand
AAAATCAAAGATGAATCGGGCGCGAGGGAAAATTTCGATTCCATCATTCCCACCTTCCGTGATTGGAAACCCAGCACATATCCCAGCGAAAAGGTTGAAGAGCTGAGCAGCGAAGTCGACAACATGGTGGTGGACTTCGCTAAATATCGCGAAGATCCCGAGCTCAAAGATGTTCTGAAGTATTCTAACAACCCGAACTTCGGGGAAGACGGCAACTGGGTTGCCGCGAACGACGAAGCGAAAAATTATTACGGCCGAAACAGCCGCTATTCCGCGGTGACCAGCCTTTACCGAAATACGGATGAGCAGAGGGTGGCGGATCTCCGCGAGAACGCCATGAAGGCCATGATCTGGGCGGCGGCCAAGAACGATGCCTCCAGCGAAGCCATCTTCCGCGAAAGCGCGCAAGCGCTGGTGAATACCGGCCAGAACATGGAATCCGTGAGTTCCATGCGCAAGCTGATCGAGGGCGATGCCGCCTTCCTGCGCCAGAATCTTGAAGGTTCGCCCCGGAACTCCGCGGATCTGATCGGCGCCGCACTGCATACGGAAGGAAGAAGGGCCGACTATCGTTCTCTGCTAGCCACTGGAAATAGGGGAGCGGAGTCGGATGCCCAGGCCACGGAAGCGCTGCTGAGCAAGCTCGAGAAGCTCGATGAGATCGACCATAGCACCCGTAAAGATGCCATTTCCGTCGTCGAACGCCTGAAGAAAAGGGGTGACAACGATCTCATTTTCGCGCTCCGCAGATCCGATCAGGGCGAGCCTGCCTTGCCCAAAGAAATGGAAGGCGCCGTAGTGGAGGGCAAAAACGGGAAGGTCATTCTACAGACCCACGAAAATGCCACGCTACCGGGCCGCCTCGCCGACGAGGGGATGCTGGCTCATGAGAGCGCGCACGTGGAGTCGCTCCGCCTCAAAAAGAGCATCGACTCGCTCGAAACCAAGCTCGGAGCGGCGAAAACGGAAACCGAGATCAAGGCAGCGCGGGAATCGGTGCTCGATGCCTCCATGCGCTCGGGAGAATTCCAGGCGACCGGGGACTATAGCGTCAGCCGTCTGCAGCATTACGAGAAGTTCTACGCTTTCGATGAGGTGGACGCCCATCTGACCGGTGCACGTAAAGAGGTTGCGCTGGCGCGGCTGTTCCTGAATAAGAGTGACGGGCGCGAGGCGAGACTGCGGGCCAGCACGGGACTGGTGCTTGCTACCTCCTCCCTCGATAAAGCGGAAGACCTGGCCGTCGCCAGCCGCATCAATCTGGAGAATGTGAAAAGCATCCTGAAGCAGGATCCCAACGCCCTGCAATTCGATCCGCAGACCGGAATGCATCTTGTGGACATCAGCCATGGTCCCAAGAGCATCGTTTATCGTGCCCAACTTCCGAAAGGGATGGTGGGCGAGGCCGCGGCGAAACGCATGCAGGAAGTGGTGGACCACTCCCTGGCCAAGCTCGAGAAGAGCAGCAAAGAGTCGGCGGACTATATTGCCAAAGAGACGGAGAGACTTTCCGGGAAACTCGGCAGTGGCAAGGAGGAGATTCTTGCCGACCTGAAAACGCGCAAGCCGCTCGATCCCACGCAGGGAGTATCCGCCCGCGGGCCTCCTGCTGCGGACGAGGCCAGCCGCGCCCGGAACTCTTCTGGATTCTTCGGTAACCTTTTTGGCAGAGGCTCGAGGCAGGCGGCCAGTCCGGTTGCTCCTGAGCCTGTCGTCGCCCCCGTCAATAATAATTCTGGCCTGATGGGGTCTCTGTTTGGCAACGCCGGTTCCGTAAGGCCGGCAGGTGCCGTCCCTCCCCCCCTTCCTGCCGGGGTCATTGGAACTGTTCCCGTCAACAGATTTACTGAGCTTCTCACGCCTCTCAACCCACTCAACTTCACGACCGTAAAACAGGCGGCCGCGAAATATGGTGCGCCACACCTCGAGGCCAGGGACTGGCGGGGAGTCGTGAATACCGTCCACGATTCCATCGCTGCCATGCCGAATAAAACTCCGGTGGAGAGAGGCGAACTGATGGCCCAGTTTGCCGAAGACATTTCCAAAAATGTGATCGACAAATTACCTCTCGAAGAGCGCAAAAGCGTGAACTATGCCTTCGGAATGGCTGTGGGCAAGCTCGAGGAGTTCCAGCCGGAGCAGTTTCAGAAAGTGGGGGCGGCAGAATTTCCCCTGCAGATGGATGCCGCGAACCTGGTTTCCTTTGACCGCTACCTTTCCTATACCCAACGTTACCTCAGGAACGACACGAGCTTCATAAGCGGCAGGATCATTGACCGGCAACTCATCCGGGAAATGGAAGCGCACAACCTCTTTCCCGCCTACATTGCCCACGATATGCGCCACGTGCACTACGGCTCGGGGCATCCGCGTGCCGTGGCGTCCATCATGACCGCCGCCCGGAGCCAGAACCACGATCGTTACGTGATCATGGGCGCCGCGTACGAGGCAGTTGATACCATTCAGTACAGCGAGGAAGCCGGGCTCGCCAAATATTTCGGTGGGACAAGGGGAATGGATATCGAGGAGGGCATGACCTTTCTCTCGCGCGCCACGAAAAAAGAGCTGGATCGGATAAAAGCTGAGGCTCCCTCGGGAAGCAACTTTAATACGATCATTCCCGAATTTGCCGACTGGAAACCGAAGACGTTTCCCGGAGAACAAATTGAAAAGCTGAGGACAGATGTCCATGACATGGTGACGACCTTCAGCAATTACCGCGACGACCCAAGCCTGGTAAACACTCTGAAGTATTCCAACAATCCCCAGTTCGGTGAGGATAACTGGGTTGCGGTGAACGATGAGGCGAAAAACTACAGAGGCCGGAATGACCGATACTCGGCGGTGACGGGTACCGTATATCGGAGCGCCATCAGCGATGCTCGTGATGTGCGCGCGGCCCGCACTCAGATAGAAAACTTCGGGCGGTCGGGAGCAAAAGTCAACGAGCAGGCTCTGGCCGAGGCGGAGCGCAAACTCCAGAGCGCGGAAACGCGTCTCTCGGAAAGCCAGGATCTGGCCGCCAGAGCCAATGCACGCGACGCGCTTAAGGCAAAATCCGAATCGGCACTGCAAGGCGTGCGCAAAGAGAAACTTACCAGCAAGCAGGCGGAGGCGCTCGAACGCGCCCATGATGTGGGCCTGGGTGAGCTGGGCCGCGATGGCCGTGCTGCCGGCCTGAACAACTATACAGACGCCCAACTCCGGCGTAAGGCGGAAATTCTCAACGAAGCCGGTTTCAATGAAGCCGAACGCCGCATTCTGATGGAGAAGAGCGTGGTGGGCCATGCAGTGGCCGAAGCTCCGACAAAGCGGAAGATCGTGATTGTTTCCGGCACTACCCGCGAAGGCTCTTACACCAGCAAGGTTTCGGACATCATGAAAGCGAAGTACGAAGCAGCGGGTAACGAAGTAACCGTTCTGGATATCGCGAACATTCCGAAAAAGGATCTCGGGCCAAGCCGCTACTGGAATACCTCGCCAACGTTCAAAAAACGCTTTGAAGAACCGATCCTGGAATCCCACGGGCTGGTCTTCGTGGTTCCGGAGTACAACGGCTCCTTTCCCGGCATCTTGAAACATTTCACGGATCTGCTGAAGTATCCGGACGCCTTCAAAAACAGGCCCGTGAACTTGATCGGCCTCTCGGCCGGACGCGGCGGCGGCCTGCGCGGAGCGGATCAGCTCTCCAATATCCTGCAGTACCCCGGAGCCAGAGTGCATGGCGAGCGGATCTATCTGCCTGATGTGGAACACGAGGTGATAGACGGGAAATTCGCCAACACCGAAATGGCCAAGCGGGTGGATGCGAACGTAAAAAGCTTCATTGGTTTCGTCGACGATAATACTCCGGCGGAGCGAAAGGTAGTGTCCACGATAGCTGCCGCGCCTTCGACGAAGCAGAATGCGATGTCGTCCCTTGCCGAGCAGGCCATCCAAAGCCCGAATCGCTCCCGCATTGCGCTCGATCAGTCTCTCGAGATCGATGGCAAGCTGGCGCAATCCGTCGTGAATGAAAAGGGCGAGCCGGTGTTCGTCAAGTTCAGCGGCCAGACTGCACTACGCGAGCAGAGGAAGAATGGTGACGTGGTAACAATAGCCGGCCAGGATGAAGCCTGGCATGCGTCCGGATACTCGTCCCCGCTCGGAAATTTCTCCATTGCCGGTACCAAGTTCAATGCGGCGAACCTCGACGCTGCTGCCGCGGCCAGCTTAAAGGGCAAGCCGGTGACTGTTAACTATGAGTCCGGGATCAAGGTGACGGGGACGCTGAAAAATGCAGTCCAGCATTCTGAGACGGGGAAACCCATCATCCTGACGCTCGAGAATGCCGACGTCTATGGCAAAGACGGAAGCGTTCTGTACCAGAAGGACTGGGGTCCGTTTGATCTTGTGCTTGCCAAAGACATCAACGGAATTGCTCTTCGCAATGATGCCACTGTGACGGCCGCAGCGGAGCGTGCCCGCAACTCGGCGGTTTCCGGAACTGTCTATCGCAATGTCCCGGTGTATACGAATTCCTCTCTGACGGCGGCTTCGCCTCAGGTAAAAGCGGCGGTTCGTTACCGCGATGCCGGCGAGCAGGCCTTGGCCGATGCCCGGAGAAGCTACTTCTCGGGCAAAGGCAGCCTGAAAGAGCTGGAAAAAGTGAACACCCAGTACGGCCATCTGGAAAGCGCGGTGACGGGAACTACCGAGGAGGCACGCAGGGTCGGTTATCTACGGCAGGAAGAAAATTTCCTCGGCCGCGAGCTGGCCAAGACCAAGGCGGAGATGGGCGAGAATCCTTCTTCTCCGGATTTACTGCGGCAGCAGAAGAAGCTGGAAGAAGACTATGCCTCCGTAAGCGCCCAGCTCGCGGGTGAAACCCAGGCGAGGTTTGCAAAAATCGCCCAAGACGGCGCAAGCGCGAAAGCCGCGCGCCGGGGCGCGATTGAGTCTCTGGGCAAAACGTTCTTCAGCCGCCATCAGGACGAGTTCCCTGGAAGAACCTTCGAGCAGGTAGCGAAGGATCCCAAAGAAAGCGCGCTTCTGGGCAAGCTGATCGCCAAGGATGCGAGCGGCGAGCGGCAGATTGCGGCCGAATCGCGCCAGGCGGTGGTGAATGTCGTGGGTGATCGCCTTGCCAAAGGTGGCGAAGCCAAGGCGGAGAAGATGACGAGAGACCTCTTCGATGTGAACGGCATTCTCGGAAAAGAAACCGGGGAGTCTCGCCGCACGAAAATGATCTCCGAGCTGAAAAAGAAAGGCTGGTCCGACGAGGAAGTTCAAGGCTGCGTGGCCAAGGGCGTTTGCGCGATCTGTCCTCTGCGCGGAAGCTGCAGCTCGCGCCTGGCCACTCCTCCGGTGGCAGGGCCGAAAAAGGAGGCATCGCCTCTGGCTCGTGAGGTACTGCTTCAGGCGGAAGTGAAGCCTGCCGAAGCCGGAGCTGCGGATCAGGCGAAAGCCGTCGCGGACCTACCCGAACCTTCAGCTCGCTCTTACAAGAGCATGATGGATAGCCTGAAGGAGAAGGAACACGCTTTGGCCTCCGAATCCCAGGCATTGAACGCTAAGGCCGCCGCCGCTCCCGCGGATGCGGGCCTGCGTGCCGAAGCCCAGGATGTGATGCGGGCACGGGCCCTTGTGGGCGAGCGATTAACCAAGCTCAGGGAGAACAGCAGGGCGCTCGAAACAGCACGGGCACTGACCGGCGAAGAGGAAAAGCTCAACGATCTGGCCGTGAGCAAGGTGGTGAAATACCTCCAATCCCCCGGCAGCGGTTCAGCGCTGGAAAAAATCGATGCCCGTCTGAAAGGTGCCGCGATCGCCGATTCAGTGGTGGGCGAAGCGCGGCTCGAGAAGTACCTGAAGTTCAAAGAGACCGTGGGGCAACTCGATCCCGCTACGCGTGCCCGTGTGCTGGAGAAAATTTCTGGCGAGGCAATGGCCGGTGCCGTACCGAAAGATCTGGCGAAAACGCTGGAGCGCAGCGACGCCGTGGCCAATGCAGCCGGATCTTCCGATCCCGCCTTTACCCGAGCCGTTCTCCGCGATGCCAAGCTAAAGCCTGAGCAGCAAGCGCTGGCGGATGCCGTTGGTGCCACCAAGGCCGGGGCAAAGAGCTCCGTGGAGCGTAAGGCGGTTACGGAGGTGGCGTCGCGCAAACTTCTCGCTGAGGAGAAAAGCGCGGGCCGCAGCCTGGCTTCCGTGGCGAAGCCCGAGGATGTGGGCACTCTCGCCAAGCGTGAGCTTGCCAGTATAGCGGGCATGAACGAAACAACGCGCAATGAGCTGGCCAGGAGCATGGCGGTGCTCGAACCCGATAGCGCCAAGGCGGCGGAAGCCGTTCAACGGATGCAGTCGCTGGCTCGGGACCCGGATATGTTCGAAACCTATCGCATGGCTTACGTGAGCGCGGCCGACGCGCTGGCCGGCGATAAGAACCTGAGCCGCGAGAAGGCCTGGGAGAATGGCGTAAGGAAGATGCTGGAAGACAGCGGCTACTCCAAGGGCGAGATCGACGGTGAGTCGGGCCTGCTTAAGAAAACGATGGCTTGCCTGAAAATGTAGATAAACTGGCCTACTAGCCTGTTGGTGAATGCGTTGACCAACATTTGTTTTGGCATGGGGTAGATTAGGCCAGTTGCTGATTGTGATAGTGAGCGTAGAGGATCAGATGGGACTGAAGGCGATCCGGTTTTTTCGTTGTGCACCAGGTGCGCCGAAAGAGGCGATTTACGTCGGCCCGGATCTTTGCACATGTATGGTTTAGACTAAAAAGCGGATCGAATCGCACTTTCTTGAGCTCTCCCTGTCCGGTGCTTGCTCCGCGTTTGCCCTTGTACTGAATGTGAGATCCAAGCGGAAAGAACTCTTCAATGTCCTTTGGGTAATGAGGATTCGAGTCGGACTTTATTCGCACTTCTTCAATGGCAAGTTCTCTGACCTGGGTAAAGAGGGTCTTTCTTCCCCCCTGCCTTTCATCTGGTCTTGGCCCGTATCTTTTGACGCGAGATAAAGGGCCCTTGGCCGGCATTCTTCGAACCTCTACCCCCAAGATGCGCCTGGTTTTTGATTCCACAGCTAAGGAAATGGAGAGTGGTTTGCATTTGGTGTGCTCAAAGGTCTCCATGTCATCAAATTCGATCACCCCGGCCCTTGCTTTGAGATAGTTCTCTTTTTGAAGCAGAAATCGCGCTTCCATCGCCAGGAACAGAAATTTTCTCACTACGGTAGTGCGGTGGAGATTGAGGATCCTGGCCGCTCTTCTTTGTGAAACGCCCGAGCAGAGGAGCTTTCGTAGGAGCTCGTTCTTATTCCGCTTCTTTTGGCGATAGCAGGGGCTCAAGAGTGCCAGGGAAAAGCCGGATTTGCACCCTGAGCACTGAAAGCGCTGCACCCATCTGGAGTCCGATGACCGATAATAGCGTCCATAGCGTACGACTTTCGTACAGGCTTCTGGGCTGAATTCGCATTTAGGGCAGGCTGGCCTCATCAGGACCAGCCAAAGCGCAACGTCTATGCCATCAACAAACTTGTAGGCCAGTTTAGTACGCGTCCACCCAGCCGGCATTGAACGTCAAATCACCCGCGATCGTGACCGGCGACAGGGTTACGTCCGCCGCCCAGTTTCCGCCCGCGGCGATGGGGATGAGGCCGATTGCGCCCGTGTCGATATAGGTGCAGGAGTGGTACTGGTTGCCGTTCGGCAGGTTGGCCGTTCCCAGCGGTGTGGCGGAAGAGACGTCCCAGCCGGCATAGCAGCTGGCCGTCGTAAGCACGCAGGAGCCGGAAGAACAGCGTACCGTATCGGAAGTGTTATAGATGTCCGAGATATAGACCCCCGAAACTTCTGTAAGCGAACGCGTGGCGAATGCCGTGAGCACATCGTTGCAGGTGGCATACTTCGTTTGCGTGGCAGGGAGAAGGATCGACACTACCGCCGCTCCCTCGGAGCGGGTTCCGCATTGGCTTTGGGATCCCGAAGTGGAAACGCAGCTGACCACCATCTTCCGGCTGTTGACGGCCGTGCAGCTTGCGGAGGTGTTGCTGAATTCCCTGGAGACACTCAGCTCGGCGCTGCGGCATTCGGGCGAGGAGTACTGCTTGCCGGCAATATCACAGGGCTTGCCGCCGCCGCAGGACCAGGCACCATAGGCCGACAGCGTGAGGAGAAGAAAGGAGGATAGCTTCCTGCATGATCGGGAACGACACATCCATGTAGGTTCCATCAATCACAGGATAGCATATGCGGGAGAGACCGGGGTCTTTTTTATCCCGCCGAGCGGGAAAGAAGGTCATTATCGGCCAGGCGGTATTCCTCATTTTCGAATACCAGGAGTCCCGGAGCCTTTTTGCGAAGGCGGTGGAGCAGGTTCTTGAGGCGGTTCTCCGCCACGAGCACGTCGGTTTCGTCGGGGAAAATATGTTCCATGAGTTCAAACTTGTTCCGTGGCTGTTTCGATAAGAAGTGGAGAAGCGTTTCCTCACCCGGGCTCAGCTTGATCTTCTTCTTTCCTATCTGCAGCTCGTGCATCTGCTCCTGCCAAACGTAGGTCAGGGAGATCACGGGGGGATCTTTGCCCTCGCCACGAAGCATTTTTTCCAGGATGGCGCAGGCGCCTTGCACAACTTTGAACGGGCTCAGCCGCGCCTCTTCGAAGTCCTGCATGGCCTCCACTTTCCGGCCCGCCTGAGCAAAGATCAGCGCGCGCTGGGCGAGTGCGAGGGAGTATTCCTGGGATCCAATATTACGGCTTCCGATGATCACGGCCCGATGTGCGAACTTCAGAGCCACCTTGCCTGCGCCCATCTTCTGATACTCCTGGGAGATATTGACTAGGGCGACCGTCGCGACAGGGAAATGCCGAAGCTTCTTGGCCTCCAGATAAAGATGATGGAAGTCAGGGATCATCTTTCTCTCGGGCTCCTGGTATTTGCGGATCATGATCGTGCCGAAGCGGGCGCGAAGAGCTTTCCCTCTCATGTCGTGGACTACCGCATGCTGCGCTGCCTGCTTGTAGAGCTCCATGGCGTGGAAGAAGTCGTCGATGCTTTCGCAGGCAGCCGCCAGAAAGAGCGAGAACTCCACGGCCCAAATGTCGTTGGGCGGAGGGATCTGGCGTATGTATTCCGGAATATTCTCTTTTTGAATGGTGGCCGTGCGGTACTCCAATCGGGCTCGCACGAGATTTTCCAAACAGGGAACGTCGTTCTTCCAGCTTTCGGGCGAGTCCGAAATTGCCGCAAGCACCTGGGAGAGCTGGTCGACATCGGAATGGTGAAAGGCCACGAGGGCCTTGCGATAGAGCTCCAGGCCTTTAGGCAGCGGAAGCTCGAACTCCAGTGAAATCAACTGGTCCAGGCTTGCGCTGAGCAGCCGGCGGGTCAGGTCTATAGTGTCCTGGTGTTTCACCTAGGTCTTATCGGCATCCCGCGGCGAGATCCTTAGGAAAATAGCTATGGCAGAGTTCCCGGTGCCGGATGCGAACTCCTTTGCAAGTATGGCCCTCACCAAAAATCAGCTGCACACGGCAGCCACTTAAAGGAGCTACAATGAAATCTGTATTTGTACTGTCTACGTTACTGCTTGCCTCTACCGCCTTCGCAGACACCAAGGACTTCACCTCCGTGATGGATGAGGAGCTGGCTGCCCGCCCGCAGAAAATCTTCGGTTGCGCTAAGGAGGGCTGGGTGGCTTCGAACCCCACTGCGGACCAGACGAAGCGTGCTCAGGACTATGTGAGCGAAGCGAAGAAAACCTTGGAAGGCAGCCGTCCCGGAATCCAGCAAAGCAAGCAAGCTTTGAAGACGGCATGGATGAAACACCCGATCGTGCGTAACGAAGTGGATAAGGCCAGCACCACCCTGATCAGCCAGCTCAT
>DATBTF010000183.1:0-8542 GCA_036559405.1 Bdellovibrionota bacterium | reverse complement strand
CCGATAGCTTGGCCGGCGGCCACGTCGCTTGGATGGTGCACTCCCACGATCGCGCGCAGGTCTCCAAGGGATTTTCCGTAGTCTTTGATATCTTTTTCTTTGTCGGAATAAATCTCCGCCAGCACACAGGCGCCTGCCCAGCTTGCCGAGGCGTGGGAGCTCGGATAGGAAGTTTCCCCCCCTGGCTTTTTGGCGCAGGGGGTGAGGGTGCTGTCCACATTAAACGGGCGCGGGCGATGGTACTGGTCCTTGAAGTAGCCGGCAATGCGCACAGAGAGCTTCATCACTTTTGAGACGAGTTCTTCGGCTTTTTTCGCTTCCTCTTTGCTGAGCGGGGAATCCTGGGAGGCGAACATCACATCGTAGGTGGGATGCTCCTGGTGCTGGGCCAGCTTGCATTGCTCCTTGGAGCGGGAGTTCTGGTATCTGTGCAGCAGCTCGAAGTCGCGCTCGTAGGCCGGCGAGCCTTTACGGGGCGGGCCGTCGAGGGAAAAGCTGGACGAGGGGATCTTCGACCAGTCAGCGAGAGAAGAGAGGGGGAGCAGCAAGGCAAGGATGGTGAAATAGGTGTTCATGCTTAGGTTTCGGCGGGATAGGGAAAAGAGTTCAGCTTTTCGGGCATTTTTGCCTACACGTTTTCAGGGTTTCTCAGTGGAAGCGGATTGCTTAATCTACGGCCTTTACTGATGATAGGTGGATGCAAAAAATCCAATCTATCATCGGCCTTTTCCTCCTCCTGGCTTCTCCCTGCTTTGCAGACGAAGACTATTCCCAGTACGCGGCTCCAGCCCTGCCACAGGAGCTGAGCGAGAAGATCCAGGGGTATTTCGATATTCGCTCTCCTAGCGCGGGTCTTCTCGATCCGAGCGGCAGGCAGCTGTTCTTCACCTGGAACGTCACCGGCACCAGCCAGATCTGGCGGCTCGATGGCCCCAAATCTTTCCCTGTGCAGCTGACCGGCGGCGAGATGAGCACGTCCGTGAACGATATCACCCCCGACGGCAAATGGCTGATCGTGAGCCGTGACCGTAACGGCGAGGAAAATCCGGGCATATATAAAATGAGCCCGCGCGGCGGCGGGCTGGAAGTGATCCAGCACAAGTCGAAGGTGCAGACCAGCTTCGAGTTCATCTCCCGCGATTCGAAGTGGGTTTATTACCGCTCCAACGATATCCGCCCCGATGCTTATGCGATCTATCGCTACTCCCTCGTCGACGGGAAAAGGGAGCTCCTGTTTTCCGAGCCGGGCCTGTGGACGATCTCAGATTACAAAAATGACGGTACCCTTCTGCTGTCCAAGAGCCTGGGCAATTTCCAGAACGAAATCTATGAATGGTCGCCCGTGACGAAAAAACTTAAGCCTCTGCTCGGCCAAGGGGAAGTGCAAGCCTATATGGCGATGTACGGCGCGCGTAAGGGCGAGCTGCTGGTCAATACATATAAATTCGGCGAGTTCTTCACGCTCTACTCCTGGATGAACGGAAAATACACCCAAGTCAGCAAAAAGCTTCCCTGGGACGTGGACGATTTCATCACGGACCGCCAGAAGCGCCGACTGCTCTACGTTACAAACGAAAACGGCTTCCAGCATCTCCATGCTCTGGATGCCCGCACCTATAAGCCGATTGCCTTGCCTTCCTTCAAAGACGCGGAGCATGTGAGCTACGGCTATTTCAATTCGAGCGGCAGCCAGGTGATGATCATCGTGAACAAGGCCACTGCCCCGCGAGTCAGCTATTCTTATGAGTTCGGCTCGGAAAAACTGCAGCAGTGGGTGATCCCGAGCAGCCCTGAGATCGATACCTCGCATTTCGCCAAGGCGGAGCTCGAGTTCTATCCGGCCCGCGACGGTACGAAGATTCCCATGCTCGTGCGCCGCCCGGAAAAGTGCCTGAAGGAGCTCTGTCCCGTGATCGTGGAATTCCACGGTGGTCCGGAGGGGCAGGCTACTCCCGGCTTCAGCCCCTATGCCCAGCTCTTTATCGACGAGGGTTTCGTGCTCGTGGAGCCAAACGTACGCGGAAGCATGGGTTACGGGCGCACCTGGCTCGATTCCGACAACGGCCCCAAGCGTCTCAACGTGATCACCGACATCGAGGATGTCTCGAAGTTCATCCGCGAAAGCTGGAAGAAGAATGGCGTTGCGCCCAAGCTGGGTGTGATGGGAGGAAGCTATGGCGGCTACTCAACGAACGTGGCGATGACGATCTTCGCCGGCGCCTACGATGCGGGCTCGGCCAACGTGGGGATGAGTAACCTCATCACCTTTATCGCCAATACAGCCCCTTATCGCCGCGCCCTGCGGATGAGCGAATACGGGAATCCGGAGAAGGATAGGGAAGCGATGGAGAAACTTTCTCCGATATTCAGCGTGGATAAGATCCGCGCGCCGCTGCAGCTGATCCAAGGCGCGAACGATCCGCGGGTGCCGGTGGGCGAAGCTGTTCAGATGCTGCAGAAGATGAAAGACAAAAAGATCCCAGGCAGCCTGATCGTATTCGCCGACGAAGGACACGGCGCGAGCAAGCGCGGGAACCGCGTATTGTCCGTGGGGAACGTGCTTCTCTTTTTCAAGAAGCACCTTTTGGGGAAATAAACCTACTTCGAAGCTACGCGCAGGACTTTCTTGCCGTGCTTCTTCGCGGCCGCTACTTTGTGCTTCTTGGAGTGCTTGGCGTGGGCTTTGGCCACGTGAGCAGCTTTGTGGGCTTTGCGTTTATGCGCCACGGCCGGATGGCAGGGAGCCATCGAGGCGGCGGCGGCGAGGTCGGCTTGTACCGAACGGTGGGGGCCCGAGCTGAGGAGGTGGGTCACGCGATCGGCTACGAAGCCGAAGATGAGACCGAGCACCAGCACTACAGGCGCGCGCAGTTTGAGGAAAAGGTTCTTCAGAGTTTTGATGTTCTTTTTCATAGTTCCCCCTGCAAAGCAAAGGCGAGGCCAGATTTTCCCTGCTGAAATGCTTGGAGAAAGTGCTGCGGGGCAGGGGGGTGGCTGTGAAGGAAGTCGTGGACTAGCTAAAGCTTAGACAGCGATACTGTAGGCATGCTCCAATCCCTTCCTTCCCGTCCCAAGCTTTACGTAAAACAGGTGTTCGAGCTGGCAGAGCTCGTGGGTTTCGAAACGCGCAATAAATACCGCATTACCGACGAAGCGGGACGCGACATCGGCTTCGCGGCCGAACAGCAGAAGGGGCTGCTGGGTCTTCTGATGCGGCAATTCCTCGGCCACTGGCGCAGCTTCCATCTGCATTTCTTCGATCATAACCGCCAGCCGGTGATGGTTGCCGAGCATCCTTTCCGCTGGTTCTTCCAACGCCTCGAAGTGCGTGAGGCGGGCGGGCGCGCCCTGGGCATGGTCGAGCGTGAGTTCGGAATCCTCACGAAAAAGTTCAACGTACAGGATGCGCAGGGCCGGATCCTTCTCCGCGTGTCCTCGCCTCTCTGGCGGTTCTGGACCTTTCCGTTCATGGCAGGCGAGCGCGAGCGCGCCCGGGTTTCCAAGAAATGGACAGGCTTGGGCGCGGAGATGTTCACGGACAAAGATAACTTCCTCGTCGACTTTATGGATACGACGCTGAATCAAGATGAACGGGCCCTGGTGCTGGCCGCGGCTGTGTACATCGATATGCTGTATTTCGAACGGAAGGGCAGCGGCGGTGGTTTCCAGATCTTGGGAGATTAAAAATTTTGAAACTGTTTCTGATTGCGACTCTGGCCCTCGGCGCAGGTCTTCCTGAGCTGAAGATTCCCGAGAAGTGGCGCGCCTGCCAGCAAGATTCGGATTGCGCCATCGCGGGCGATGCCTGCCGCAGCTGCGGGAAGGTGACCGTGATTCACAAAAAATATCTGAAAGACTATCTTTCGCTCGACCAAAAAGAACGGGAGAAGGCGGGATTCAATCCTGCCTGCGAGGCGTGTTTCAGGGGTGACATTAGGGTAGTTTGCAAAAGTAAAGTGTGTGGAGCGCAGGTGGAGAAAAAATGAGCTGGAACGAGCTCCGCCAGGACGCGCTGGATTGGTGTGCCGAGGATAGAAGCATCTCCGCCCGCCTCCCCGTTCTCGCCTACGGGATTTTTCTCGCCTGGAAAACCGCGCTCCGCCCGGATCTGTTCACTCCCTTTGATTTTCTGAACCTTGGCATTCATGAGCTCGGCCATGTCGTTTGCATGCCGTTCGGGCAATGGATCGGGGTGTTGGGCGGTTCACTGGCGCAGGTGGTGGCACCCATCTTCGGTGCAGGGCAGTTTCTGCGCCAGCGGGATTATTTCGCCGCCGCCTTCGCCTTCGGCTGGCTGGGCGAAAGTCTGGCGAATCTTTCTGTGTATATCGGCGACGCCCGCAAGCAGGAGCTGCCGCTGGCGAATCTTTTCGGAGGTGATCCGATCCACGATTGGAATTTCCTTTTGACGTCGATGAACAAGCTGGCGATGGACACGACCTATGCGAAACGCGTGCAGGCTTTGGGTTTTGCGTCGAACCTGCTGTTTCTGTGCCTGGGCGTTTGGTTGGTGAGGCGGATGAAAAGAGCAGCGCCATGAAACGCTGGCTGGCTTTGTTCTGCATAGTCGTGCTCGTGCCCATCTACTTTTGGTGGCGGTTTACGGCTTTTCCCGCAAATATTGGGGAAACAAATTTAGAAGAGCCGCCTGCAGCAGACTCTTCTCCTGGGATCACGGCAATACCAAAGGTGCTTCCAAGTATTAAAAAGCAGGAGGCAGGCAAAGCGACACCTAAGGCCGATAGAGATCCTTCAGAAAAGGATTTTTATGCTCTTTACGACAAACTCAATGCCTGTGAGCTGCTCACTCGCGGCCTTGCCGGCCAAGTGCCGCTGAACAAACTCTGGCTTTTCTTTCAGCGCAAAGCGCACTTTATCCCCGCGGAAAAAGAGATCAGCCCTGATGACCTCTTGGAGCTGTTTTTCTTTTTCGAGGCGAAAGACTTGGACAAACTTCTGCGGGATGAGCCGAACTTGAGCCCCATGATGCATTTCTTTGTGGGGCTCTTTCTGGCCGACCTTGCAAATCCTGCTCCCGCCCACAAAACGAATTTCAACGAAGCGCTACGCCACCTCCGGATGGCGGAAGGAAGCCAGATGGCGAATGCCGCGATTCCTTTTTTTCGGACGGCGATCCTTACCCGCTCCAAGGCGGGAGACCAGAAAGTCCAAGCCGCGCTTTGGGACACGATCCGGAAAGCGGAGTTTGAAACCTACCTGCAGCGAATCACCCGCATGCTCTGGAGCGCGGGCCTCGCCGATCCGAAGCTCTTTGTTTTGTCTCTCTCGATGATCAACCGTTTGCCTCACTTCAACTACTCCCCTGCAGCCGGATCTTTGAGCGCGCTACTTACGGAAAGGAATCGCACATGGTTGCAGCCCAGTCTTTCTTTCGGACAGCTTTTGATGCGGAGGGGATTGGCGGAACGGGAAAGGACCGTCAATGTGTTTTGGCGGATGGACGAGTATGATCTGGGCCGTGATTTGGCCCGCAAGGCGTGGCAGGCGATGAATCGCAACGGGAGAATCGGGGAAACAGAAGAGGCATGGCCGCACTCGTCAACATTTCTAGGTGTGAACTCGCTCAATCCGTTCGACTCGAAAGAGTTCCCGCCGCGTGAGCGCGATGGCAAGACCTGCGATATGGAGGGGTTCCGGCGGTATCTCGGGCAGCTGGCGAGGATGGGTGGGTAAAGCCTGCCTCAACCAACTATCACTACCTGCCCAGTAGAGGAAAGCGTAACTATTCGCTAAGCTGGGTCGATGGCGCGTATCGTTCACAATTCCGATGCCTTGGAGTGGCTGGAAAAGAATGCTTTCCCCGGGTGCTCTTTTGCAGCTTCGCTCCCAGATTTTTCCGAATTTCCTTCGCTCTCACTTGCAGAGTGGAAGTCTTGGTTTGAAAACGCAGCCAGGAAAGTATTAAGCGCCTGCCCGCCCGAGGGCGTGGTGATTTTCTACCAGCGCGACATCAAGCGGGAAGGCGAGTGGGTGGACAAATCCTATCTCCTGCAGAAAGCGGCGGAGCAGGAGGGCATGGCCATGCTCTGGCACAAGATCGTGGCGCGGTCTCCAGCGGGACAGGCAACCTTCGGCAAGCCTGGCTACTCCCATCTGCTTTGTTTTTCGCGGAATCTCCGCTTGGACCTCGGCCAGTCCACCGCCGATCTTTTGCCGACGGCGGGCAAGGCCTCGTGGCCGCGAGGGATGGGTCACGAAGTCTGTGAGATGATCTGCCGCTTCGTTCTCACCTACACCACTACGCGCACTCTCGTGGTTCCCTTCTGCGGCCAGGGTGCTTTGCTTGCGGTGGCGGAAGGCGCGGGCCTGCAAGCCGTCGGTGTGGAAAAAAGCAGGAAGCGCGCGGAACGCGCCCTTGCCATCTCTCTCGAAGAAATTCGCGATTTAGCTCGGCGCTAGGTGCCGTAGGAAGCGGGGCTGGTTTCTAATCAGCCGGATCTGCTGCTCCTCCATTAGGGAGAACATTTCCAGCAGATGGTCATGCGCTCGCCCTGCCGTATTGAACTGAAAATTTTCTCCCAATAGCTCGATCGTATGGTGGATCGCCTCGACGGTGGAAAAGCAAAAATCTTTGGGTTGCTTGCGCAGGCGGAAGCGCGAGGGGTGAGGAGGATCGAAACAGATTTGCGGAATATTTTGCAGATTCGCGCTCTTCTGCATGATCTTCCGCGCCGAGATCCAGGTGCCATCGACCACGAAAATCACGGGCTCGCGATCTGCGGGAAATAATGCGACTCGCTCTTTAGCCGTAATGCGGCTGAAGTTCGCAGCTTTGGCGCCGGGATGCAGTACCACGGGAAAGTAACGAGGATTTGCGAGGATCTCGTTCACGCGCGCGTCGAGGGTGTAGTCGTAGCCCTTGATTAATTCCGAATTTTGCAGACACAGATGAGACAGCCGGCCCGTGGCGATATGCTTCTGCGCCTCCCGGTATTGGATCAGGATCACGAAGCGGATCTTGGGATCAAAGCTCTGGATATGCTGGCAGTAGCAGTTTTTGTGGAAGCATTTGATACAGCGTTCGCGTACGAGCGAAAGGTCCAAATTTACTGCCACTTCGCCAGGTCTTTGCAGTCGGCCGTGCCTTTGGCTTCCTTGGCCATGGCCAGCGCCACTTTCTCGCCGGCACAGGTGCCAATCTTTTTTCCCCAAGTTTGTCCGTCGGCCGGCTGCTGCAGCTGGGCCGGGATTTCTTTTTCCACGGCAGCTGTGCATTCCATAGTGGCGAGAGCGGAGGCGGTTTTGCAGCTATCCGCGGCTGAGCTGTAGCACTGGCGGAAGTAGGTTTTTTCGTCGCAGAAGCTGACCGGCAGCTTTTTCTTGAATTCGTCGACGAATTTGGCTTTCGCCACGGTGGGCGTCTTATCCGCGAAGGCGGAAGGCATCAAAAATTTTTGCAGCCAAGCGAGCGGCCGGCTCATCTCCGTAGACGACCCGCTCCCCTGGATCGCGCCTCCGAGGAGATATCCCAGAACCCCGCCGGTGGCTGCCCCTAGGACCATGCCCGTGGTTTCGTTGTGGTCATTGTTGTGAGCGATTTTCTTACCGAGGTATGCTCCGCCACCCGCTCCGACGGCCGTGACGAGGGCCGTGCCTACGTTCGTATCCTCGCCGCAGCTTGTAAACAGCAGGGAGGAAGTGGCGAGTAGCGCGATCGTGATTTTTCTTTTCATTGAATGCATGGTCCCTCCGGTGGCCTAGATGAGAATGGTCGCAGACATGGCCATCATGAGCACGTTTTCCACAATAGTAACCTTTGTAAGAGGGAGATTGAAGGCCGTTCCCAGGCAAGCGCACTGAAATTTTCGCTTTTTCCTGAGTGCATTGATCACCCCCACCGTCGTGGGCAGCAGAAACAGGATTACAAAAACGGATAAAATCTTCACTTCGAGGGCCAGGAGGAACCCGATGCCGGCTGTGATTTCGAAGAAAGGGTACAGATATCCATAGGGAAAGAGCCTGGAGGCGATGGGGTCGTAGGTCGCGAACGCTTCCGCGAACTTCGGCAGGTCCAGGAATTTAAAGTAGGCCAATGCCACCAATGTGGCGCCCATGAATTGGTACATCCAGTGGTCGAAATCGGAGCGGCCCAGCATTAAGTTGAGGGCGGGGATGCCTGCGCTCAGGCCAAATAAAAGGATCAAGGGCAGGTATCTCAGAATCAGGCTGGAAAACGGCACGCTGGCCGATGCGCCGCGGTCGGCTTCTGTAACTGAGTATTTTTTCAGAGGGGAGAGGCGCTGCTGAATGACCTCGGCGCTCAGTGGCTCCGTGGAGTCCAGATGGATCTGCGGCGGGTCCAGCGTAACTTGCAGGTTTTTGATCCGGGGGTCGTCTTTAAGCGCGTCGGTGATTTTCTGCACACAGCTTCCGCAGCTAATCCCTTTCACATGAAACATCTGGTGAGCCATGGAGCTACCATACTAAATCCAGGGGAGTTCTGGTACTATCGCCCTCGATATGAGCGCCCAGTTAGAGCTGGTCCTGCGTGGGGACCGCAACGAAGATCAAATCAGTGTTT
>DATBTF010000182.1:0-6763 GCA_036559405.1 Bdellovibrionota bacterium | reverse complement strand
GATACATGCAGGCTGGCGGCCTGCAGGGACTTGGGGTGAGTCAGCGAAACCCCAAGCACCGCCTCGTCAGGGTAAAGATCGCCAAAGATCAGGAAGGTGGCGCCTCCGAGCTGTTTGGCGAACTGCTTTTGGAACAATTCCCCCACGGTCTGCACAAATTCCTTGGGTAAGGAAGCGGGCTTCTTTTTCGTGATTTTATGCTTACGACTAGGGAGAAGAGCCATGGATCGGTCATAACTGGCCCTTATGATATAGTCAAAGCATGAGCTACTTTCCCGAGCGCAAGCACCCTCGCATCGAGTTTCACCAGCTCCCGCTGGTGTTTTCTCTCCGCCTTCCCGATTCGGCTCCCTCGGACAAACCCCCGCGGATGGAGGCCAAAAACATCAGCAAAGGTGGCTTGAAGTTCCTCTGCAACCGGCGTTTCACTCTTTTCGATTCGCTGCAGATCGCGCTTTTCGAGAAGTCCAGCGGTAAGCCAATGGGATCGTTACAAGGCCGGGTAGTGCGGGTGGAGGAGATCGACACCGGATTTGGCGAGCGTACCTACGGGATTGCCGTGGAATTCGGCTCGATTCCGGAACCTGTAGCCGCCCTTCTACCAGTTTCCTCCCCCTCCAAATAGCCGTCTCCCTGGTAGTGCCGGGCCTCAAAAAAGTCGGCCGGCTCGACGCATTTCCCTGCGCGCAGGTCACAGATGGTGAGCGCAACTCTGGCCAGGGAAAGAGAGCGTCCACTTTCTCCGCCAGAGCGGAAATCCAAAGCCCGCCAGAGAGAAAGCGTCTCTTCCTTCCAGGGATGGAGTCCGAAAAGCTCCTCTTCCGCCAAGTAGCCATTGGCCTTGCCCTGGCGGCTCTGCATGCGGAGCCTTGCCTCTCCTACCCTGTCATGACACTCCTGCCAGGACACTTGCGCCCGCCTTGAACGTTCTTCCCGGATCGGAAGATACAGATCAAACGGCTGGCGCAGCAGCTTTCGCCATCGCTCACGGTAACGCCGGACTTCGGTGGGCCGGCAGGTGCAAGCCCGGCGTGAATCCCCCGAAGCTCCACAACCGCAAACCGGGCCGGAAGCCACCACCAAGGGCGAAACTGGAATTTCTACCCGCCTTGCCCCCATCCGCACCTGCAGCTTTCCATACCGCATGGAAGGTAAGATGGCGGGAAATAGCAGAGACTCCTTCTCGCAAACTTGGTCCACGTAAAGCACACCTCTGTGGGCAAGCAAAATTTCCTCTACTTTAGCCAGTCGGCGGTCGGCGAGCAGGGGTGGAAGGCCGGCAGAGGAGGCGAAAGTGAAAAAAGGCCGGCTGGGACAGGAAGATTCCATTCCCGCCAGCGCGTAAATGCTTCGAACCTCCTCCGCTTCCGAATCATTCAAGGCGGGAAATAGCGAAGAAAGCGCGTGCGCCAGCAGGTCCGCACGAGCCGAAACAGGTCCCGGCAGAAGGACGTGGTGAAGACCCGCGGCAGCCACCTCTATCAGGCGCTTTCCCACCTCCTGGCCTTCGATCCGGCTCCAAATTCGGTCCGGAGGGGGCGGCTGAGTCTCCGGATTGGTCTTGGGTTTGCGAACGGAAGTCCCGTGTCCCCGCAGAAACGCGATCACATTTTCCAGGTGGAGAAATCCTCCCCCCCTCCCGGTTTCCTCGAGCACTTCACTCCCACTCCAGGGAAGAATGGCCGAGGAGAAGTGTTCCTCCCGAAGCAGGCGGGCGAGAGCGGCGACATTTCCGAGGGGCCGCAATCCCCCATCCAAGCCGAGATTTCCGCAGGCGATCACCCGCTCCAAAGGCGAAGCGGGGATCTGCCCGCTGCTGCCGAGTATGGCTAGCGCCACGGGCAGATCCAGTTGATCTAAAGATAGCCCGTGCACCCCCGGCTGCAGCTGCACGGTGACTCTCCGGGCGGGCATCCGAACGTTGCAGGAGCTCCGGCAAGACTCGATCGCCGCGATCACGCGCTCCCGAAGCTCGGCGACACCGCTTCCCCCTCCTCCCAGGATCTGCAGGTAGGGCAAGCGGCGGGATTGAACACACTCCACCTGTACTGGAAGGGCGTGAATGCCGGAGATCAGCGCGCCATGCACGCGAAAGTAGTTCATGAGCGCGGATGAGCATCGAAAGTGCCGATGAATCTCGCTGGAAACAGCCGAAGAGAAAAAAATTTTCCTTTCGAAGGCCGAAAAACGGCGCGAATGGTTCGTGAACGCGCCAAAAAATTCGCAAGAAGAATTTTTTTTATTTGCTAAGGGTAGTGCTTTGCTTATACTTTTACTTGAACGGTCACACTGAGTTCGAAAACGACTCAGTAGTTGTAGTGGATGCTAAAGGAATGGTGCGAGAGTTGGACTGTTCAAACTAGAAGGAGAACTGAAAATGGCTGCTAAGAAAAAAGCGAAGAAAAAAGCTACCAAGAAAAAAGCTACTAAGAAAAAAGCGAAGAAGAAGTAGTTTTAGCTTTTCTTCCGGGCCCAAAAGACCAGTCACCAGTCAATGTGAGGGGTTTTGGGCCCTTGTTATTTCTAGGGTTTGATTAGGGCTTCTGGCAAAAACCAGGGGCTTTTTTTCTGCCACAGCCCCACTTCTTGAGAGCTGGCCACTCCTTCCCTGGTCCCCATTTCCCGCAGTAAGGACCGCAGCCGGCAATTACCTCCGCCGCCCTATCTTCTTTCCCTTCCAAGCGCAAAAGCGCGATGCGGGCGAACATCGCCTTCGCCCACTCCACCCCCTCCGCCTCACCCAGCTTGGCCGGGTTCCGGGAAGAAAGGGCCTCAAGGTTCCGAAGGGCCTGCACGCTATTGGTGTCCGTATAAGGCAGAGCGGGGGTGGGCTGCGGCATCTCAGCCGCGATGGCCAGCCGGGCGGCAAAAATCCAGAAAAGGAGGGTCATGTTAGAGGAAAAAGAGCCCGCGGCTGCCGTGGGGCGACTGCAGTTCCTGCAATCCTTCCAACGGCAGCTTCTCCATCAGGCCCTTCATCAGGCTGTCGGCCGCGCCCGAGCCCAAAACATCCAGGATGCTGCGCTTTTTGGGTTCCGGATACACCAGGTTGAGCTTGCTCTTGGCATCGATCTTCGCCAAAGTGCGGATTTCCTCCAGAGCCACGTCCACGCCACCGAGCCTGTCTACCAGTTTGGCCTGAAAGGCCTGCTCGCCCGTGAGAATCCGGCCATCGGCGATAGGGCGCACCTCTTCCACTTTGAGACCACGTCCCGCAGCCACGGCCTTGAGGAACTGTTCGTAAACGTTTCCAATCAAATCCTGGAGCAATGCCTTCTCTTCCGGGGTCATGGGGCGGTTTTCCGAGCCTACGTCCTTGAACTTGCCGCTCTTGATATTGAAACGCTCCACCTTGGCCCACTTATAGAGTTCGGAAAGGTTGGCGAAGTCCATGATCACGCCGATGGAGCCCGTAAGCGAGCCGGGATTGGAGACAATCTTCTGGGCCGCCACGGCCACATAGAATCCGCCTGAGGCCGCCACCGACTCGAAGCTCGCTACCACCGGCTTGGTCTTGCGTACCCGCAGTACGGCATCGTGGATCTCCTGGCTAGGGCCCACAGCGCCCCCGGGGCTGTCGATGCGCAGGAGGATCGCTTTAATGGAGGTATCCTCTTCGAAGTCTTTGAGCTCCTTGAGCGTGCGCTGGCTCTCCATGATCACGCCCTTGAGCTTCACCACGCCTATGCTCACCCCGCCCCGCCCGATCAGCGATTTGTCTTTCACGATATTTCCCATCGTAGAGAAGACGAAGATGAGAAAAAGGCCGAAGAAGGCGGCGGAGATGCCTAAGAGCAGGAGAAGAGGGTTCTTTTTCATAAACCCTAGTGTAACTGAAACACTTGGAAAAGACAGATGCCCTACGGCAACAGGTAAAAAAAGGAGCGCCTCAAGTCGGCGCGACAGAAAAAAGAAAGGCAGCCGGGTCGCGGCTGCCTTTTCGTATTTCAGCGAACTAAGGCTTATTCCTTAGCGTCGCCTTTGATGGTGCCTTTGAGCTTGGCGCCAAGCACATCGCCCAGGGTGTTGGACGACTTCTTGTTGCCGGAGTACTGCTCGATATTGGCGCGCTCTTCGCTCTTCAGCATTGCCTTCACAGACAAGCCGATTTTGCGTTCGCGAGCGTCGATCGAGATGATCTCCGCTTTCACGTTGTCGCCGATATTCGCCACGTCGGTCACCTTAGCTACCTGATCGGTGCTGAGTTCGGAGATGTGCACGAGGCCTTCGAGACCCTCTTCCAGCTCCACGAAAGCGCCGAAGTCAGCGGTCTTGGTGACCTTGCCTTCGATCGCCTGGCCGATTTTGTAGCGGGCCTTGATGTTCTCCCAAGGATCGCGCTCAAGCTGCTTGATCCCGAGAGAGAACTTCTCGGTCTCTTTGTCGATCGAGAGAACGATCGCACGCACCTTGTCTTCCTTGTTGAACAGCTCGCTCGGGTGACCCACTTTCTTCGACCAGGAAAGGTCGGAGATGTGGATCAGGCCGTCGATGCCTTCGCCGATGTCCACGAACACGCCGAAGTCGGTGACGTTCTTCACGACACCTTCGACAGTCGAGCCGATCGGGAATTTTTGTTCCAACAGATCCCAAGGATTGCTCTCGAGCTGCTTCAAGCCCAAAGAAATCCGGCGGTTCTTGGTGTCGATATCGAGCACTTGGCACTCCACTTCGGTGCCCGGCTCGAGAACTTTCGAGGGGTGTTTCACCTTGTTGGTCCAGCTCATCTCGGAAACGTGAATGAGGCCTTCCACACCATCTTCGAGCTCGATGAAAGCGCCGTAGTCTTTAATGGAGACCACTTTGCCCTTCACCTTGTCGCCCACATGGTATTTCTCAGGCACTTTGTCCCAAGGGTTCTCTTGTACTTGCTTGAGGCCGAGCGATACGCGCTCTTTCTCTTTGTCGTACTTGAGCACCTTCACGGTCACTTCGTCGCCCACCTGGAAGAGCTCGGAGGGGTGCTTGATGCGTCCCCAGCTCATGTCGGTGATGTGGAGCAAGCCGTCCATACCGCCAAGGTCGATGAAGGCTCCGTAATCGGTGATGTTCTTCACCACGCCTTGCACCACCATGCCCTCTTGCAGCTGCTCGAGGGTTTCCTCACGCAGCTTCTCGCGCTCCTTCAGGAGCAGGGCTTTGCGGCTGAGAACGATGTTCCCGCGCTTCTTGTTGAACTTGATCACTTTGAAGTTCAGCTTTTTGCCGAGGTATTTGTCGAGGTTGCGCACCGGGCGGATGTCGATCTGCGAGCCAGGCAGGAACGCCTTCACGCCGATGTCCACTTCCAGGCCGCCTTTTACCTTCTTCGTAACCACGCCGCTGATCACTTCGTCGCGCTCGCAGGCTTCAGCGATGGAATCCCAGGCTTTGATCGTTTCCGCTTTGTTGCGGGAAAGGATCATCACGCCGTGCTCGTTTTCCATCTTCTCCAGGTAAACCACTACGTGGTCCCCGGCCTTCACATTCACTTTGCCTTCTTGATCGCGGAACTCGTCAATGTAAACGAGGCCTTCCATTTTGTAGCCGATGTCGACTGTCACGAAGTCGCCGGTTACGGAGACTACGGCGCCGTTCACTACTTCGCCTTCTCTTACATTGCTCGTAGTTTGGGTTTTTTCGAAGATATCTTTGAAGGATACTTCCCCCTTTAGGTCAGGGGCGTTTTCTCGAGAGTCGATTTGCTCGAGCTCTTTTTCGTCCACCGTTACATCGGCGAACTCGGTGAGCCATTTGTTGTTAGCGATAGGCCCCTTCGCTTTTTTGGGTTCATTGTTCATTTGGGTATTTGCCATTCTGTTGTTTTAAAAAACCACCTTTCATATGGATTTGCTTTTCTACGTTCAGCATCACGGCCCCCTATATATAAGGAGGAGGTCTGACCGAGAGCAGCCCATCGGTTTAATCATGTTTACTAAGGGAAATCAAAGGATTAGGTGAGAAGCTTGGCCCAAACTGCCGCCTCGCATGCACACGTGGACGGAAGCTAACCGCCTCTAACCAATAAAATCCATAGCTTAGTGAGAGCCAGCATTGCTCCACATCCGCCCTTCCGCTATAAGAAGGCCGGTTTTTCACCCCCATATTGAGGTTTTCATGAACGCACTTTTCATTTCCCTTCTTCTCTTGGCTCCCAACGCCCAGGCCAAGACCTTCACACTCGATTGCGAGTGGACCGCACAAGCTCCCCGCCCTGCCAACGATCCCGACTATCAAGTGGTGAAAAATGTATTCCGCGACCGCGGCGGCAAATGGAAGTTTGTGTACACCTTGGTGGCCACTCCCGAGAATGACTCGCTCCGCCCCCAAGTTTTCCAGCTCGAAGAAGTTTCCGGCGACGAAGGCTACCTGGTTTTTAAAGCCAAAGGCACCGGCACGGAGAAGCTCGGTTGGATCACGATTAAAAATGAGTTCAACTGGGCCACGATCGATGCCGAAGACGGCAACTACGACTGCCATTAGTCACTGGCAGTAATATCTAGATCCCGGCCTAGATCTTGGTATTCGTTACCCTGAGCCGCTGGGCCAGGGTTTTCATGAGCGCCCGCGACCAGGCGGGCTTCGAAAACAGCAGAATGTCGAGCGTGCCGACAGGAATTTCTACCAGCTCGGAGTTCTCCGAGGCCAACACATCGGCCGAACGGGACTCCCCAGTAATGTGAGCCATCTCGCCAACGAATTCGCCTGGCAGGATCTCCCCCAGCACCGTGGTTTTTTCTTTGTCGGCCCGGATCGCCTGCAGTCTTCCCTTTTTCAGGAGGAA
>DATBTF010000181.1:0-9938 GCA_036559405.1 Bdellovibrionota bacterium | reverse complement strand
TCCAAAGATTTATCTTCTAAGATCAGGCCTGAGATCATGCGCCCTTCAACATTGGAAGGTTTTTCGGGATAATAGGCGCACTGATCTTTCGTACATTTAACGTCGTATGTAAGCCACGGGATCCACTCAGAACAAAATTCCGGCCTTTCAGCGATTACAAGACGATCTTCCTGCACTTTCAAGAACCAGTCCTCCCCTGAAGAACTCTCTCCCTGGAGCTTTTCGCCTAAATATTTTTCCAGCAGCTGATTTTCTGAAAATGAAGGCCCCCCGATCTTTTGCAGCGTAAAGGTTTCATATGCTAAAAAACCGGTTGGTCCAGCCCGCTTGCGCCTCTCGAAAGCGAAGCTGTTCTCTGCCTTTTTCTTCGGCTGAAAACAAACCTCGAAGCTATTTTCGGCGGAGGCATTGATTTTTCCGGCAGAAGAAAAATTTGGGGGGCAAACGCCCGCTTGAGAAAGTTTTCCAGCCCATGTAGCTAGCAGAAAAAAGAAAAGAAAGTGCATTACTTCAGTCTAAGGTTTTTTCTTTTGCTGTCCACCATCCGTAATTCGCTATTCCTGCGAATCCCCATGTGCCAACCCAAATAGTGACCATACAAGTTAGCGGGGCCGGATCAGCTTTACCCGCTCGCTGGCCGGCACTACATCCATTTCCAATCCACCGGAGTCATTGTCTGCATCCGATTCGTCGTCGAAGGCGGTGGTCCAGTAGTTTCCTTTGCGCGGGCAGAAGGGGAGGGAGGTGTGCAGGTGGTGGGCGATGTGCTTTTTGTCCTCCCATCCCAGGGTTCCGATCCATCTGCGGGCGGGATTGGCGTTCCCGGGGCAGGCGCGGGCCTTCATCAGGTTGTGCCAGCATTGGCGGAAGGTCTCGTAGTATTTGCAGTTCGGGCTGCCTGCGGGGGCGCAGGTGCCGCTGAGAACATGGCTGGTATTCGTCTGGCGGAAGTCGAAAACCTTCTGGGTGCCGCTAGTGGTGGTCACGATCATCCGCTGGATGTCGATCGCGCGCCCGGCGTTATGGAGGCTGGGCGTGCGCTTGTGGGCGGCGTCGCCCTCGGTGCCGTCGTGGGCGATCTGCACTTTTCTGGCGGCGCCGAGCCCTGCGCTCTTCGTGCCGGCGCTCACGCAGTCGAGCATATGGTCACGGAGGTAGGCGGCGTAGTCGTCGTCGAGGAAGCGCCTCTGGGAGCAGGGGTAGTCTTTGCTGCCCTCGGCATAGTTGCCGGTCACGGCGCCTGCGCCGTCACACTCGTTCCAGCTGATCGAGATGCGGTCGGCCGTGGAATTTTCCGAGATCGGGAAGATCACAATCTTCCCTTTTAGGGAGTCGAGCTGCTCGATGCTCATGGGGAAGGAGAGATTCAGCTTATGATCGGCATCAATGCTTTTTTCATTTTCAAAAAATTTCCAGCTTTCATCCGCCTGGAGGGTCCGGCCTGTGACGTTGAGTTTGGTCACCTCGCCGTCCTGGTTGCGCAGCTCAAGGGGCTTCACGCGGAAGGCAGGCACGTAGGTTTCGCCGAAAGGGAGGGCACCTTCCACGCGGGCCACGATCCAGTTCGACTTTGCCTTACCGGTCCGGATATCGAGGGTTTCTCCATCGACCGCCACCGTTCCTTGGTCGTCGATTTCGATGAGTTCCAGAGAACTCGCAGGTTTGCGGGGATTTTTTCCGCTCTTCTTGTGCTTGTTTTTCGCGAACGAGTCAGGCGCCGTGGCCAGGGCGATCAGGCAAACCAGGGTAATCAACAGCTTCATCTTCCCTCCTAGAGCGATGCGTGCGGGAGCAGAACGCGCCCGCCTTTCATTTTAGTGCGTCGGGCGAGGAGGGGAAAATGTTTTTAGGGATATGGCGCTACCGTGTAGGCGACTAATAGAAACGGCAGTCGATCTTCGCGCTCGTCAGGCCTTCCACTGTACCAGTGAGGGCCACCGGCTTTCCCGAGGGATCGAGGGCGATGGCCAGATCGTCGCTGGTGGTGCCCCAGCTGCTGCGTTTCCGCTGGAAGCGCAGTGGGTTGGCGCCGTAGTTGAGCTGCATCTCGAGCTCGGTGCCGGCCAGGAAGTAGGGGTGGTTCGTCAGCTCTCTGGTGGTGATCCAAAGAGCCGTCTCTTCCGACTCAATGATGCCGGCGATCTGCAGTTTGCAGGGTTGGCCTTGAGGATCGAGGCCTTGGTAGGTGCCGAGCAGAGCATCTCGGGCAGGCGAAGAGGCCTGGGCGCTGAAGCTGAGGAGAGAGGCCGCCATGATAAAAAGAATGTTTTTCATGGCGGAGCTTTTAGCGGATTTCCCGCTCCGGGTCAAATCGGCTAGCGTACGCGACATCTCAGCAGAAAGTCATCGATCCATTCGCTGAGGATCTCGCGGCTCCCGCCCACGAGAGGGATGGTTTGCACGGTGGAGAAGTTGCTGCCGCCGCCGTCTTGGGAAACGATGATTTTCACCCAGGTTTCCCGGCCCCTTGGATCCGAGCTGAGCTCGAGGGTATAGCCGCCGTTGGAGACGCTGTCCCACTGGTCGCGCAGGAGCGAAACCTCGGCCTGCATGAAGACCGGGCCTTGGGTGTCACAGGTCAAACGACTGAGGCTGGCCTCGGCGGGTAGGGAGGTGAAAGCGCCAAGCGCCAGTGCGAAAAAAAAGCTCATAAGTCCTCCGTAAAGAGTTTTTATGAGAGGGAGTGGAGCAAGTCAACGAGGTGCGGTTTCTATTCGCAGTCCACGCTTTGGGCTTCCTGGTCGCCGTTGTAGCGCATTACATCGCCCTTATTGCTCAGGGTGAGCACGAGCTCGTCGGTGACGTACGTCACATAGGTGCGGGCGTTGGATCTATGGTCGCTTAAGTACTGCTTTTACCGCCTCGAAAGCGGCCTCCGCGATCAGTGAGTTTCCCAGGGAAGTGGAGTGGCCGAACGTGCCCCCGAAAGAGTCGGTGAAAACCTCCTCCCTGGGGTGAGTTTTAAGCGCTTCGCGGAAGTTGTTAATGTTCGCCACGAAAATGATTTCGCGGAAGTCGGGGTCCACTTCTTTCTCCTCCGGCGAGCTTTTGAAATACTGCTTCAGGGGCTCGACATTCTGCGTGGGGTACTGCATGGCGATGTGGGTCACTCGATGGGAGCGAAGAAGCCGGTGCAGGGCTTGGTAATTTTTCTTGGTGACTACTTCGCCATTTACGAACTCCACATTCAGGTTTCTTCCATAGAGCTGTCGCAGCGCCTCGGGCCACGGTTCTTTTTTCTTGGAATCTTCCGCACAGTAGGAAAATGCATAGAAGAATGCGTCGCTGGAAGGAAGAAGGAGGTCGTAGCCGGTCATTACCGATCTGCACTGGGAGAAGGACGTAAAGATCCTGTCGTGGTCGCAGGGCACGAGACCGGTGCGGATCACCTTCTGCGCTATCTCCAGGCATTCATCTTCTCGGTGCTCTGTGCTTAAGAGATAGGCCAGCTCGTAGGCTGCCTGCAGTCGAAAATCCGTGGTGAGGGAGAGGCGAAGTTTTTCGATCGTCTGGGGCACGTCCTTGTGTTTGTAGCCGAGAAAGGCGCCCGGATTCATGCGCAGGGGGGCCTTTGTCTGTTCGTGGTCATACCTGAGTTGCATGGCCCACCGGAAGGCTTTCACCAGCCGGAGGTTGTCGAGCCAGGTGGGATCGGCCGGGACGATGCGCATATCGCTGTCATTGATCCCCATCATGCTGATGACGATCTGGGGGCGGTATCGCTCCAAGTCCGCGGGTAGGCGGCTCAAGATGAGCGAGGAACGGGTGCCCGGCCGGCCCAGGTTGTAAACCACAGCCCGGATACCGCTTTGGTTGAGTCTGTGTTCCAGCTGGCGGGGCCATGTCTCCCCGGCTTTCTTGGACATTAAATCGCCCGTGGTGGATTCGCCCAAAGCTAAGATCCGGATCGCATCTCCTCCGGGATTGCGATTGCGCAGATCCTGCAGGAAAAGCGCGCCCCAGCCCAAAAGCCGCAGGTTCAGCTCCAGGGAGACGAGGAGCAGGGCTATCGCAACGAAAGGGAACAGGAGCTTTTGCAGAAGTGAGGGGCGCTTCATCTCCTAATTATCGGAACCATAAACGTAAAAAATCAATTAAATATAATAAAAACAATTATTTATATAATTAGCAACATTAAATGCCTCTGCGATCGGAGGCGATAGAGAAGTATAGGCACTTGGGAGGGTGCTGTAACGCCTAAGAGGGGCCCAGTATGAAGTTTCACCTCGAACTCCCCAAGCACTCCAAAATAAATTTTGTTTTAGTCGTTTTCGGCATCGTGGCTCCACTGGCCTGCGTAGCCGCTGCCACGCCCGCTCCGGAAAACGTGAACTGCAGCGAGCTGCCCGCCGGCCTCAAGGAGGCGCAGGAGAGCGTGGTCAGAGTCGAAGAAAACTGGGTGAGGAGCTGTGACCATTATCCGGCCTGCGGGACCGATGTGGTCGAAGCCAAGATCAGCTGCAAGGGTACTTTCAATTTCGTCACCGGGCGGATCAGCGAGCTGAAGGACGAATACGTGAAAGTTTGCGAACGCCTGAAAAGCGACAACCTGGCCGCGATCGCTGCCTGCGGCGAACCAAATAGTGTGGAAAGTATCCGTTGCGCCATGCGAATCGGCCAGAAAGGCGTAAAAGAACTGAATGCCCTGAAGGCCAAGGTAGACCAGGCAGCCGGCCAGGTTCAGGACATCATGAAAGACAGCGTGGCCTCGCTCCGGATGCTTTCGCAGAAGTTCGCCCAGCTCCAGAGCAGCGGATGCGTGAGAGCGGAAACCAGGCTCGACCAGATCAGCAACATGATCGCCGCGATTGAAGCCGGGCAGGTCTCCAATACACCCCAGGGGCGCGCGCTCTTCCAGTTCACCGCCCCCACCAATAGCGACGTGGTGAACGACCAGGGGATTGCGGCCGGAGAAGCGAAAGACGCCGAGAAGAGATTCAAAGCCGTATCTTCGGAAATCAGCAAACGCGTGGAGGCGCTCGAGAGGCATATCGCTGAACTTGATAAACGCGCCGACCAGCTCGGCACCCTAGGCCAGAAGGATCCCCAGAAGCCGAGCGATATCTCCGGCAAGTCGCCTCCCGTGGCGGGCGGCGGTAAGCCAGGTGGTGATGACAAGAAGGGCGGAGGCGAACCTCCCGGCGGCAAGGGCGGCGGAGCCACTAGCCCGACTCCTTCCTCTCTCCTGGGCGCGGGCGATAAGCCTACGGGCACGCTCGCCGACTCCAAGAAAGCTCCTTTAGTGGGCAGCGGCTGGAAGAGCGATCAGCCTGGTGCTCTCGGCAAAACGGACAAGCTCAAGCCCCCCTCCGATCTCCTTCTCGGCGGAGGCGGCTCTACGGCAGTGGGCGGGTCGGGTGCTTCGCACAGTGATTCGCCCTCGGTCTATCCCTCGAGCGGCTTTTCTCCCGCGACCTCCCGGGCACCCTCGGGTTCCGGTGATGCCAGCGTCGCCGGAAGCGGAGGTGGTTCCGCCCCTGCGAAACACTGCGTAGGTGTGGACTGCGCGATGGAAGCCGCGCAGTCGAACCAGTTCGCGGAGAGCGGAAACCTCGGCAACCCGACCAATCTGGGGGGCCTCGAGGCCGGCTACAGCCCGCTGAACGCCGCCGTGGAAAGCATGAGCAAGCTCGACGCTTCCGTGAGCGAGTCCCTGGAAGGACAAGAAGAAGGGACGGCGGACGCTTCTCTCGATCCGGCCTCGGATTCCGAAAGCCTCTTTCGGCGCGTGAAATTTACGATTGAGCGCGCCCAGCGCAAAGGTATCGTGATGCCGATGCCGCGCCGCCTGGCGGATCTGCGGTCTTAGCCGGCCCCGGCTTGCCGCCTTTACCATTGGACCGTATGCTTTTCTGTAGGGGGAGTTCTATGGCGCGAAGTCTCATTCTTTCGCTTCTCTTGCTGGTTTTGATGAGCGCAGACCGCGCTACGGTTGGCTGGGCCTATGATGGAGACAATGGCGCGCCCTTCAATGGCCAGTACAGCCAGTTCTGTTCGAATAATCCCGACGACTGGGCTGACCAGCCAAATAGCGCGCAGGTGCAGGTGATCCGGGAGGTAATGGCCACCCGCCCGCATCGCCTCTGGCATTTTCTTTGGCATGGGCTTCCCGGTGCATGGGCTGGTAGCAGTCAGGAATTTAAAAAATTCTTCAAGGAGCTATCTCCGGAATGGGTGCCGCCGAAGAGCGTGAGGGGCGTGGACTTCGTTTACATGCACCACCGGATGGTCGGGGTGCTCTTCCAGAAATTCAAGGAGAAGGGGCTGCCCTGTATCAAACCCTGGATCAAGATTCCCGGACCCACCGAATGGCCTCCAGTTCCCGCCGGGGGGCCCGGCCCGATGTATACGAGCTATTCCGATCTGAAGGGTCTCCAGGAGAAATTTCTGAGCAAGAAATTTCTCCAGGGCAAGCCCTTGGACTATGTCGGCGAGGAGCTCCGTAAGAGTCTGCACAATAAAATGCACGTGTACTGGGCCGGCGAGATGCCTGCCCAGTACGAAAAGTGTGCGCTCGACGAAGAGCGGATGATGGAGTCGGCCCTGGTCACCAGCAGCCCTTGCGACGATCCCAATTTTGATTACCTGGGATTGACCGACAGCTCGCAGGTGAACCCGATTTTTTACAAGCTGCATGGCCTGGTGGAACAGGTGATGGTGGAGTGGGCCTTGGCGAACGGATTTTCGGCTGGCGTGGAAGATGAGGCGGGCAAGGGCTGTGGCGGCCGTCCGGGAAATTGCTATTCCTTTTCCTCCGAGATCGGGCGCAAGCCGTGGGAGGGAAAGACTCCCTACGGAGGAGCGGGTGACAAGTCGGGGCATTCAGGCCACGAGGGACACGATGTGGATTTTTCGAAATCGGTGCGCGATGGGATGAAGAGAATGGTGGAAAAGCGCATCCGCCAGGATGACGACCGGCTCCGTAGGGGAATGCCACCTTCCAAGCCCGGGGAAACCGCTCAGGGAAGACTTGCCCGCGTGCAAAAAGAAGTGGAAGCGGATACCCGCAGGCACCTGCGGCAGATGCTGAAAACGATTCATGACCTCAAATTGAACACCTTCATCCCCGGCCGCTAACGCTTCCCAAACGGCCCGATTTCCCGCAAAATAGCAGGGCATGGAAAGCTCCATGAAGTGGAAGTTCGCCCTGATCGGGCTGCTGTTGGCGATTTCGGCTGCTGCCGCCACCTACGGCTATATTTCCTACCGCCGGAAAACCCAGGACGTCTGCCTTACCGCCCTTCATCTCAGTCAGCACGCACTCACGGTGAACTCCTGGCTGCGCGAAGCCGCCGCTGATCCCTTTCTCGGCTCGGCCGCGATGCGCGGGCCCACGAATTCCGTGGTGGCGCACTACAAGGAGCGCTCCGCCTGGATTATTGAAAATTTTGGATCGCGCGCGCTCCCTGAAGGGGTGAAGGTGACGTTCCAGGAGTTAAGTGCCGCGCCGGCGGGCGGTGAGGCGATGGGGGCGGCGCTCAAGAAGCTCGGAGCGCAGACGTCCGCGCTTCATTGTGAGGTCCAAGGGAAAGCTCCCGCCCCGAACGAAGAGCTGGCGAAGCTCGTGAGCGCCGGAAGCCTTTTCTGGTCGGAGCGGCGGGCGGTGGCGGCGATCGAGAAGCAGGAGTTTGCCCACGACCGCGAGATCTACTGCCACGCCGATGAGCTGATTGCACGGCTGCGTAAGATGGCCGGTCTGGCTCTCGAAAACTGTAAACGGGCCGATCCCAAAACCAAGCTTGGCAAATCCTGCAAGGCGAAGGAGTCCGTGACCGGCAGCATTGAAGTGGAGATCGGCGACCTTGAGCGCCAGAAGGACCTTAATCTCGGCAAGCTTAGGCAGAAGTGGCCCGCCGGAGTGCTGCGGGGCCTCGAATGTTAGCGCTACTGCTTACCTCCGCGCTCGCGTTTGCTTCGCCTCAGACCGAGCGCCGCTGCAACGAGCAGAAAGCCCAGGATTTCCTCGAGCAGGGGATGGCGCTGCAGTCGGAGCTGGAGAGCGAAAGCGCGCTGGAGAAGTACCGTTCCTGCCTTGCTGCCGAGCCAGGCTGCCTGGCCTGTACCTATGAGAGCGGTTGGTCCTACTGGAAGCTCGGCCTTTGGCAGAATGTCGTGGATGCGTGGGAGAAGGTGCTCGCGAAGAACCCGGATGATTCGGAAGTGCAGCAGTTTCTTCCCACCGCGCGGGAGAACCTCGCTCTGGTGAAGGTGAAGAAGATGCCGGCCACCTTTGTCACCGGCGTGAAGCTGGGCCGGCGTTCTTCCCCGGCCGACTCTCCGCTCTCGCTCTTTTTTCTCTCCCGCCGGCAGAGTTACAACCGCGACCCGGAAAGCCCGATGGACATCTACGATGCCGACATCCAATCGCCCAAAAGCGTGCATTTCGCACCGGACGGCAAGAAGGTATACGTGAACTCCCTGGAGGGCGGGCGCACGGTGATCTATGACCCGCTCGGTGCCGAAAAGCTCGGCCTCATCCGGCACAAGTTTACGGCTGACAGTGCCCCGCTCTTTCTTGAAGGGCGCCAGGCGCCTTGGGGTTATTCCTTCGCACGTGGCGTCTCGAAGCCGAACGAGTTTTTCGGGCGTCCTGTGGAAATTGAGCACACCCACAAGGGCAAGTACCTTTGGATCCCTTACTACCGGCGCAGCTTCGATGCCAATGGAGCGCTCCCTTC
This sequence comes from Bdellovibrionota bacterium, assembly GCA_036559405.1. Taxonomy (GTDB): domain Bacteria; phylum Bdellovibrionota; class UBA1018; order CAIPTA01; family CAIPTA01; genus JAKFYM01. The sequence goes on along the minus strand of DATBTF010000181.1, from coordinate 1,260 downwards.
GGCTCTGGCGATCGTCGACACCGTGCTCTCCCAGATCGTGCGGGTGATGGCCGTCGGGCCGATCGCCAAGTACGTGAAGCGCTCGAATACGGGCCGCTGGCTCGCGGTATCGCACTGGGGCGACAATACGGTAGGCCTGATCGACGTGCGTGGCGACAAGCCCGAGGCTTTCCGGCATGACCAGTTGCTCGTGGTGGAGAAGCAGGTGCCGGCCAAGGAGATGAAGGGCGACCGCGATAAGAACTGCGGCTACTGCGTGCGCGGCCTGGCCTTCAGTGAGGACGACCGCTATCTTTTCGTTACCCGGATGAAGGGCGGGGGGATCGCGGTGTTCCGTCTCGACCCAAGCGGCAAGGAGAAGCCGTCCTATCTCGGCACCATTTTCGGCCTGGTGCCCGGGCCTCGCGATCTCGAGATCAGCTCCACCGGTCTGCTTTACGCCAGCTGCAACGCTTCGGGTGTGGTGGCCCGCATTCCGTGGCAGAAGCTGGTCGACGCTCTCGGCGCCATTCCCGAGAGCACTCCCTACGAAAAGCGGAGTCTGAAGGTGGCGTCTTCAGCACTCGGCGCGGAAAAAATCTACGTTGGAATAGGCGCTCGGTCCTTGCGTCTCAGCAAAGACGAGAAAACTCTTTTCGTCACCGTAAACCAGTCGAGCGAGCTGGTGGGCCTGGACGCCAAAGCCATGCAGATTTCGTCGCGCATTCCCGTGGATTCTTATCCCGTGGGCCTCGAGCTCAGCCCCGACGGCACCGAAGTCTGGGTAACCTCCCAGGGGCGGAGCGCCAAAGGTGGGAACTCCGTAGGCATCTTCCAGGTGCGCTATAAAAACCAGGAGGTGGTTCCTTCGGCGCATTCTGCTCCGAAGTAGTACTGCCTTGTTCTCCCCGGGCTGATCTGGGACAATCGCTGGCATGCCGATTTTGATTTCCCTCCTGATTCTGTTCTCCCCAAGCGCCTCCTTTGCCGGGAACCTGCTCAGCCCGTCGGGAGTCTACTCTGTGAAGCCCGACCTCAAGGAACCGGGTGTGGCCGTGAAGAAAGCGCTGGAGAACATCTATTCCGAGATGAGCATGGATTTTCAGAGCTTCGACACCAACGACAGTTCGGGAAAGCCGATGATGAGCACCCATACCGACCAACGGATCAAGCTGAAGAAGCTTCCGTCGGAAGGAAAGGCCCCCAAGGAGGGAGCCGAGCAGCGTACGGAGCTCACCTTTGAGCGCCTGAACAGTACAACGGAGGTGGCCGTGCCGGGAA
>DATBTF010000180.1:0-14907 GCA_036559405.1 Bdellovibrionota bacterium | reverse complement strand
GATCGTTCACGATCTTCTTCATTTCCGCCAGCGGAAGTGCCTTGTTTTCCATGGTTTAGTCCTAACATAGCTCATGCGTTGGGGCCAGCATTCTGGTACGATATTCGGATGGCAAAAGACGTCCTCCTCTTCAATACGCGCACTCGAAAAAAAGAGAAATTTGTCCCCTTGCGCGGCGAGGATGCCGGGTTGTATACGTGCGGACCCACCGTCTACCACTACGCACATATCGGAAATCTGCGCACTTACGTATTCGAAGATCTTCTAGTGCGAACGCTCCAGCGCGCCGGTTACAAGCTAACCCACGTGATGAACATCACGGATGTGGGACATCTTGTCTCGGACGGCGACGACGGCGAGGACAAAATGGAAGTCGGCGCGAGGCGAGCCGGAAAAACTATTTGGGAGATCGCGGACTACTACACCAAGGTTTTCTTCGACGATCTCACCAAGCTCAACTGCCGCAAGCCCCAGATCGTTCCCAAGGCCACCGAGCATGTGCCGGAGATGATCGCGCTCATCGAGAAGCTCGAGAAGAAGGGCATTGCCTATAAGACGAGCGATGGGATGTACTACGACACCGCGAAGTTCCCTTCCTATCCGGACTTCGCGAAACTCGATGTGGAAAACCTTGAGGCCGGCAAGCGCGTGGCCGTGGGCGAGAAGCGCAACCCCACCGACTTCGCCCTCTGGAAGTTCCTTCCGAAAGACAAGAAGCGCCAGCAGGAGTGGGACTCGCCCTGGGGCAAGGGATTTCCCGGCTGGCATATCGAGTGCTCGGCCATGGCGATGAAGTATCTGGGCGAGACCTTCGACATCCACTGCGGCGGCATCGACCACATTCCTGTGCACCACACCAACGAGATCGCCCAGAGCGAGGCTGCTACGGGCAAGCGTTACGTGAACCTCTGGATGCACGGGGAATTTCTCAACGAGGATTCCGGTAAGATGAGCAAGAGCAAAGGCGAGACGCTCACGCTCGCGGTGGTCGAGCGCGACGGCTTCGCGCCCATGGACTATCGTTTTCTTTTGTTGCAGACCCACTACCGGGCCTCTTTGCGCTTCTCTTATGATTCGCTCAAGGCGGCCCAGTCCGGCTACCGCGGGCTGGTGGAGCGGCTGAAGGAGATCCATTCTGCCGGCGGCTCGGTGACCAAGGAGTCGAAGGCGGCCGAGGTGCATGCTACGGAATTTGAACGCGCTGTGTTCGACGACCTCAATCTTCCCCAGGCGATGGCCGTGCTGTTCGGCGCCTTGAAATCAGCCGACCTTGGCCCGGCGGAGAAGCTGGCGCTCGCCTACGACTTTGACGAGGTGCTGGGCCTGAAGCTGAAAGAGGCCGTGGAACACGAAGAAACGATTTCGCCTGACGTACAAGCTCTGGTGCACGCCCGGGACGAGGCCCGTAAAAACAAGCAGTGGGCGGAAAGCGACCGGCTTCGCGGGGAGCTTGTGGCCAAAGGCTATGCCGTGGAAGATACGCCCAAGGGCACCAAGGTTAAGAAAGCATAATCTGTTGAAATCCCTTCCAAATCGGGGCACAACTTTCCTATGAACCACAAGCCTGAAGCCCATTTCCGCCAGCGCCTGCTCGAGAAGCTCTCCTCACCCCAGTATCGTTTCGTAACGGTCGAAGTGGGCATGCCCCAGGGCCATAAAAGCCGGGGCGTTCGCGATGGCTGCTTCCTGCTCGGGCAGAAGGGCTGCGACGCTCTCAACCTGGCCGATAACCCGAACGCCCGTGTGAAAATGCATCCGCTCGCCTTCCAGAGCCGCTTGCTGCAGGCCGGGCCGGCCTTCATGGATACGATTTATCACATCACCTGCCGCGACAAGAACATGATCGCCCTGCAGACGGAGATCCTCGGGGCCGCCGCTTTGAATATCGCCGCCGTGCTAGCCGTCACCGGCGATGCCGTCAAGAAAGGGCCTGAGCCCGCCAAATCCGTATTCGAAGGAAACTCCCTCCGTCTCCTCGAAATGGTCCTCAAGATGCGCGAAGGAAAGCTGATGAGCGGGGAAGATCTCGAAGAGCCGGTGGATATGCTCGTAGGCGTGGCCTACAACCCGAACGCCGAAAACATCGACAATGAGACCGAGCGCCTTCTGCGCAAGATCGAGGCGGGCGCGGACTTCGCTGAGACCCAGCCTGTGCATTCCAAGGATGCTTTCGACCGCTGCGTGGAAGCGTTGGTGCGCTACAATATTCCGCAGGAACGTTTTCCGGTGATTTTCGGGCTGATGCCCGTAATGAGCCGCAAGAACGGCGAGTTCCTGAACGCGCATTTCTCCGGAATCAAGGTGCCCGAGAGCGTGCTCGTGGAGTTTGATGCCTATACCAAGCGGGAAGACAGAGAGAAGCTGGCCTACGAGCAGGCGCTCGAGCTGGCGATGCACTTTTCCAAGGATGGCACGAACAACTACTACATCATCTGCCCGTTCTCGCGATACGAGCTCGTAAGCAAGATCGTGGAGTACGTGAAGTTCGGCTACAGCCACGTGGAGTTCAGCGACAATAAGTATCTGAAACAGGATATGTCGCGCCAGGTGGAGACCCCCGACCGCATCAAGGCGATTGTTCCCGGCCCCCGCCGCTCGAGCTAGGCCGATTCGCGGATCGAAATGTCTGGCCAGTTCCGGTCCGTGGTGCTCAGCCACAGTGCGCGGTCCACCGACCAAGCGCCTCCGCCCCGTACCATTATCGACAGCAGGATTGTGAGGGCGAGAAGGTGAAACTCGAAGCCTTCGCCGGTCTGCAAACCGGTCCAGTTCATGAAGAAGCCGTTCCGCCAGTGAGTGGTTGTGATCGCCACCACCATCACGCAGGCAATCCCGAAGGCTGCAATGCGGCTCAGAAGGCCGAATAGGAGCGCGACCGAGCCTGCGAACTCCGCTGTGATGGCAAGAATGGCCAGGAGCGAGGGGATGTCGTTGGCGGTGAAGTAGGCCATCGTGGGCAGGTATCCCGCTCCACCGAACCAGCCGAGAGCTTTTTGCGCGCCGTGAGGAAAGAAAACCACGAAGAGCGAAAGCCGCAGGAACGTCAGCAGCCCATCTTCCGGAGTAGCCAAGAGTTTACGCCACATAGGTACCTCCCGGGTGCCATCTTAGGGGCGAGGGGGAAAAACAAAGAGAGCCAATCTGCCTTTGGGGCGGATTGGCTCTCCGTTTTTAATGCGCCTCTCCGAGCTAGAGGGTGATGCGGAAGGTGAAATAGTCCTTCGTGGCTTTGCGAACATCTTCAACGGTGTAGGGGCTGCTGCCCTTTTTGAGGCAGGTCAGGCCGATTTTGTCGTCGTTGAAGCCGATCAGCAGCTTACGATAACCTTCGGCGAGGGACTCTTCCATTCTCGAAGAGGTCTCAAGGCTGTCGCTGGGTTTCCAGCTTTCAGCCTGCTTTTTCCCTTCACTGGTCGCAACCATGAAGCAAACTGTGCCGCCCTCTCTGTTCACATACTGGGCGAAGTCTTGCATCGGGCCCTTGCGGCCGTTGGCCATGTTGAGGTCGGTGCGAAGAACGAAATCCTGGAATTGGGCCTGGTCGAGTACGCTCAGCTTCAACCTGCTATAAGGATAGTCGCTCAACTCGTCGCCTTGAGGAGCAGGCGCTGGAGCCGGAGCGGCGTTCGTCTTCGAAAGATACTCGTCCGCGGCGTCGCAAACCGCTTTGAGGTCGTTGCTGCTGGCCATCTTTTCCTGGCCTTTCGATTCAGCGCGGCAGGTCGTACCGGCGTGCTTGGCGAAAAAAGATTGGCAGCTGCTCTGCAGCTCGCGCACTTTTTCACGCTTCTGCAGGTCCGTATAGAAAGTGCTATCGAGGTAGCGTGCCGCCGCCTGGCGGTCGAGCTCCACCTCGTTGAAGTCAGCAACGAAGGAGGACGTGCAGTTGCCGCTGCTATCCACGCTTATGTTGCCTCCTCCTGCTTGGGGCGATCCATTGTCGCTTCCAGCACAGGCGGAGAGAGTCAAAGCCACGACAGCTAAAATGGAGAGATGTGTGTTTTTCATTTTCGTCCTCACAGTTCGTCTCCTCCTGTGCGCGGGTCACGTACGCAGGAGGCATTAAATAGGATTTGTTAGCGGGCAAAAACTAACACTGCGCATCGGATCTGGGCAATGACAATAATGTACTATTTTTGTCAGGAAAAAGCGCGAGCAAGATTGGATAGATATGTCCGAGAGAAAGGCAGGTTAGTAAGGGTTAGTGGAATCAGTTAGAGCGGGTTAGCGGGCTCTGAGCCTCCGCGGCGAACGGCAAAAAATGTTAAGCTCCCTCCATGCCCTGCTCCCTCTGCCAGCCAGAAACCACGGAACCCGCTCAGCCGGACTGCCCGGATTGCGGCTCCTTCCCGGAAGACCGGGCGTTCGCCCGCTTTTTTCGTGAGTTCGCCCGGCCCGAATCCGGCGCGAAGATCCTCGATGTGGCCCCGCCCGCACCGCAGCTGGCCTACTTCCCGCAAGAGCGGTTTCTCGGGGGCGCCCGCTATACGGCGATTGCGCCGGTGCGCTTACCTGAAGCAGATAGCGTGAAGCTCCCGCACCGATTCATCGAGATGGACATCACCCACCTCAGCTTCTCCGACGCCAGCTTCGATATGATCATCTGCAATCATGTGCTGAACTATGTGCGCTCCGACTTCCTGGCAATGAGCGAGCTGCACCGCTGCCTGAAAGCCCGGGGCATGGCCTTTCTCAACGTGAGCATGATGCCCGGCAAGAGCAGGAGAGCTGGCGAGGGAACCGGTTCGCCCGGATCGGGGCGTGAGTGGCGATATGGAGACGACTATTTCGAGCGCCTCGAGGCGGCGGGGCTTTTCGTTCTCAGGCTGCCGCTCAAGGCTTTGCTGAAGAATTTTCCCGAGGCGGGTGCGTTGCCGGAAGATGCCCAGCAGGTTATCTGCTTCAAGTTTCGAGATGCGATGGAAGCCTTCCGCTCAGGACTATCGCGATGAAACAGGTCGTCTTCTTCGACGGGGTCTGCAATCTGTGCAACGGCTTCGTGGATTTTCTGATGAAGCGGGATAGGGCGCGGAAATTTCAGGTTGCGTCTTTGCAGGGAGCTACGGCGAAGAAGCTGCTTCCCGGCGAGATGGTAAAGGACCTCCACACCATGGCCCTCTGGCGCGAAGGGGAGATTCTCAAGCGCTCGGACGCAGTGCTGGCGACTGTCTCCCAACTGGGAGGACTGTGGTTTCTGGCGCGCCTGGGCTGGCTGGTGCCGAGGTTTTTGCGGGATGCAGTTTACGGTTTTGTGGTGAAGAGGCGCTACGATTGGTGGGGCAAGCGCAACACCTGCCGGCTGCCAACGAAAGAAGAGCGGGAGCAGTTTCTGGATTGATGTTCAGGATTCTTTTCTACTTTTCCCTTCTTCTATGTTCTCCGGCGAACGCGAAGATCGCCTTCGTCACGGAAATCCACCGTCCGCCCGAACTCGGCGGGCTCGAGATTCTCGTAAAGCGGCCGGTTTCGTTCCGGGGAAAAATTCCCGCGGTACTTCTGTTCGGAGGTTTTGAAACAGGGGCCGAGGCCATCGAGCTCTTCGATCCCGGAGTGCCGCTGCAGCTGCTTACTTTCGAGTATCCCTTCGCTCCGCCCCGCAAGCTCGGCTTTCCCAGTGGGCTTAAGTACGTGGGCGAGGCCAAACGGGCCATCCACCAGACGCTCGAAGGGGTGGAGCGCCTGGTGGAATGGGTGGGACGGCAGCCGGGCGTGGATCCCCGGCGCATCGTGCTGGTCGGAGCGAGCTTTGGCGCACCCTTCGTTTCGATGGCAGCGGGAAAGCATCCGGAGGTGCGTGGCCTGATTCTCGCCCACGGCTTTGCGGATGTGCCCGCCGTGATCTCCTATCGGCTGGCCGAAGCCCTGGGGCGCGACTACGGGATCTTCGGCCGCTGGGTGGGAAATTTTCTGGGACGCGGTCTTTCCTGGTATGCCGAGCTGCCGGCGACGGAGGATTTTTTGGCGCGGCTCACGAAATCCCAGTCGGTGCTGCTGCTCACGGCGAAGGACGATGATCTGCTGCCTCCGGAAGCAGTCGTTGCCTTACGGAAAGCCTTGGGAGCCTCGCAGGCGAAGTGGGAGGAGAAGGTGTTTCCAGGCGGCCACCTGCGGCCCGGGCAGCAGGGCGTAATCGAAACGCTCCTGCGGGAGTCGCTGGACTGGATGAAGCGAGAGAAGATTCTGTGAGTCGGAAGACTAAGCCGAGAAGCTATTCCCGCAGCCGCAGCTTTTCTTGGCGTTGGGGTTGTGGAAGACGAAGCCCTTGCCGTTGAGCCCGCCTTCGAAGTCGAGCTCGAGCCCGGCGATATAGAGAAGGCTCTTGGGATCGACGATCACGCGCACTCCGTCTTGTTCGAATACTTTGTCTTTTTCCGTGCCCGCTTCCACGAAGTCGAGCTTATAGCTCATTCCGCTGCAGCCGCCACCGGTCACGGCAACGCGGAGGGCGAAGCCCGCCTTATTGTCGGTGGTCTGCACCTGCTTGATCTGGCGTACGGCATTTTCACTCAGACGAACCATAAATCCTCTACTGCCTTGCCCCGGCTTGCTCCTTCAGCTGATAGAGAGGCGAGGAGCGCTGAAGTTTCTCTACCGATTGGGACACTGTATCAACAGTATACACGATTTCTTCCTCGGTGTTGAAGCGGCCCAATCCAATCCGGATCGAGCTGTTCACACGGTCGGGGGAGAGCCCCATGGCCGCCAGCACATAGGAGGGCACGGTGGCGGCACTCATGCAGGCCGAAGTGCTCGAAACGGCGATGTTTTTCAGGTCCGCCACGAGCGCGTCACTTTCCACATAGGGGAAGGAAATATTGAGCGAACCGGGCAGGCGCTCCTTTAGGTGACCATTCAAATGCACCTTGCCCAGCTTTTTCTCCAGGCCCTCGAGCAGCTGATCCCGGAGCTTGGTGAGGCGAGGCATTTCCGCCCCCATCTTTTCTCCGGCGATCTCGGCGGCCCGGCCGAGGCCCACGATGCCCGGCACGTTCAGGGTGCCCGAACGGTAGCCATTTTCCTGCCCTCCCCCATAGATCAGGGGCTCCACTTCTACGCGAGGGTCTTTGCGGCGGATGTAGACGGCACCCATACCCTTTGGCCCGTAGAATTTGTGGGCCGAGAGGGAGAGGAGATCGATTTTCAGAGCGTTCACGTCGAGCGGGATCTTTCCCACCGCCTGGGCCGCATCGGTATGGAAGAGCACGTTGCGCGCACGGGCAATCGCGCCGATTTCGCCGACCGGCTGGATGGTGCCCGTCTCGTTATTGGCTGCCATCACGGAGATCAGAATCGTGTCTGGGCGGATCGCCTTTTCCACATCTTCGGCACGCACTCTTCCGGTCTCGTCGACGGGCAGATAGGTTACCGAGAAGCCTTTTTTCTCGAGCCGCTCCGTAGTGGCCAGGATGCATTTATGCTCGATCTGGGTGGTGATGATGTGCTTGCCCAGGTGAGCGTATTTCTCTGCGATTCCTGAAAGGACGAAGTTATTGCTCTCCGTGGCCCCGCTGGTGAACACGATTTCCTTGGGGCTCGAGGCGCCGATCAGCTTGGCTACGCGCTCGCGGGCCTTTTCCACGGCGCAGTCGGCCTTCCAGCCGTAAGAGTGGCTTTTCGAGCTGGCGTTCCCGAAATCCGATGTCAGGTAAGGCATCATTGCCTCCAGCACCATAGAGTCCAGCGGAGTGGTCGAATGGCAGTCCAGATAAATGGGAAATTTCATGCTGCTAGCTGCTCCAGCCAAGAATGAGGTCCTTTCGTTGACAATGCGCCCACACTACCCATTTTTTAGGGAAAACGCCATGGTGCAGTAGGGCTGGTTTCCTTGTTTCTAAGTGGCGGATAGGAGATACTTTTAAGATCATCCCGCGCGGTCCTGAACCCGAGCCGGTTCGGGGTGAGAATAGGGCGAAAATCATGAAAAAGAAGAACTTCAATATGCGGCAGTTCCACAAGACGATGGCGCTTTGGATCCTCATCATCCTCGTCGCCTTGAGCCTCTTCCGGATGGTCGAGCAGACGAAGGACACCACCGCGGAAATAGACTATTCCGAGTTCCGCAATGCCGTGCGCTCCGGGAATGTGGAAGGGGTTACCATCCGCTCGGACGACGTGATCGAAGGAAAGTTCAAGAGCCCCGTGAAGGACAAAACCACCTTCCGTACCCTTGGGAACTCAAAAGACGCTTCGCTCACCGATCTGCTGGAACAGAACAAGGTGGCCTTCAAGAACAGACAGGTCGAGAAAGCGCCTTTCTGGCAACAGGCGCTGCTTTCCTGGCTGCCGATTCTTTTCTTAGTGGCCATTTTCTTCATCTTCATGCGCCAGATCCAGATCGGCGGCGGCAAAGCGATGAGTTTTGGCAAGTCGCGCGCGCGCCTGATGAACGAGAGCGCGCACCGCGTAACCTTCAAGGACGTGGCCGGCGTGGATGAAGCCAAGGAAGAGCTGCAGGAGATCATCGCCTTTCTGAAGGACCCGAAAAAATTCACCCGCCTGGGCGGACGCATTCCCAAAGGTGTGCTCCTGATGGGCCCTCCCGGCACGGGGAAAACCCTTCTGGCTAAGGCGATCGCCGGAGAGGCGGGCGTTCCCTTCTTCTCGATCTCGGGCTCGGACTTCGTGGAGATGTTCGTGGGCGTGGGCGCATCGCGCGTTCGTGACCTGTTCGAGCAAGGCAAGAAACACGCTCCTTGCATCATCTTCATCGATGAGATCGATGCCGTGGGACGCCAGCGAGGCGCGGGACTCGGTGGCGGCCACGACGAGCGCGAGCAGACCCTCAACCAGTTGCTCGTGGAGATGGACGGTTTCGAAGGCAATGACGGCGTGATCCTCGTGGCGGCCACGAACCGACCCGACGTATTGGATCCTGCCCTCCTACGCCCGGGACGCTTCGACCGCCGCGTGGTGGTTGGCAAGCCTGACGTGAAAGGCCGCGAGCAGATCCTCTCGGTGCACGCGCGCAAGACGCCGCTTGGCCCCGACGTGAAGATGATCGTGATCGCCAAGCAGACGCCCGGCTTCTCGGGCGCCGATCTCGAGAACCTCGTGAACGAGGCGGCCCTGCTGGCCGCCCGCCAGGGCAAGAAGTTCCTCGAGATGCACGATTTCGAGATGGCCAAGGATAAAGTGTTGATGGGCGTGGAGCGCCGGTCCTTGGTGATCAGCGACGAGGAAAAGAAGAACACCGCCTACCACGAGTCGGGCCACACCATCGTGGGCTATCTGCTTCCCGGAACCGATCCCATCCACAAGGTTTCGATCATCCCGCGGGGGTTCGCTCTGGGTGTTACCCAAACGCTGCCCATGGAAGACCGGCTTTCTTACACCAAAGATCGCGCGGAAAACATGATCGCCTTCCTGATGGGTGGGCGTCTGGCTGAAGAATTAATCTTCGGGCACAAAACAACCGGAGCCGGCAACGACATCGAGCGTGCCACTGAGCTCGCCCGCCGCATGATCTGCGAGTGGGGGATGAGCGACAAACTCGGCCCCGTGACCTTCGGGAAAAAAGAAGAACAAGTGTTCCTCGGCCGCGAGATGGGCCATGTGCGCGAGTTCTCTGAGGCCACGGCCCAGTCGATCGACAACGAGGTGCGTGAGATCGTCGAGAAGAACTACCGGCGGGCCAAGGAGCTGCTGATCTCCAACGTGGAGATCCTGCATTCGATGGCCCAAGCTCTCCTCGATCACGAGACCCTCGACAAGGATGAGATCGATCTCCTGATGAAGGGCGTGAAGCTGCCGCCGAAGTCGGCGAAGAACACTTCGGGCAGCGGCTCCACTCCCGGTTCGGGCACGGCCCCGGCCACCAATGAAGGCGGAGTAACCGGCGCTCCCGTGATTCCGGGAAGCTCGGCTAGTCCGGCGCCTGTGTAATTCATGAACGTGCTCTTGCAGAACATCCTGACCGGCTTCCGGCTCCACGATCTGGTGGACATCACGCTGGTTGCTTTCGTGGTCTACAGGGTGTTCATGATTCTGCGGGGCACACACGCCATCCAGATGATCACGGGGCTCCTTTTCCTCGGGGTCTTTTACTTTCTATCGAGCTACTTCGAACTTTTCACGATCAACTGGATCCTGCGCCACTTCTTCGACTACCTCTTCATCATCGTGATCGTGCTCTTCCAGGACGATCTCCGGCGCGCGCTCGCCTACGTGGGGAAAAATCCGTTCGTATCCACCAAGGCCGAGCAGCTCGACCGCATCGTGGTGGAAGAGGTGGCGAAGGCTGCGTTACAGATGGCCCGCGATCGCATGGGCGCGCTCGTTGTGATCGAACGCGAGACCGGTCTCAAGAACTTCATCGATACGGGCGCGCGACTCGACGCCTCGGTGCGCTCCGAGCTGCTCTACTCGATTTTTATTCCGTCCTCTCCGATACACGACGGTGCCGTGATCATCAAAGACGGCAAGATCGCCGCCGCCGGCTGCTTCCTGCCGCTCACGAAGAACCCCAACGTGGATAAGGCGTTTGGAACGCGGCATAGAGCGGCGATTGGTTTGACCGAGGACACCGATGCCGTGGTGGTGCTGGTATCGGAAGAGCAGGGCGCCGCCTATCTCGTGAAGGGAGGCCGCATCTCTTCACGCCTCACGGAGGACGAGCTTTCGAATTCCTTGGCCGTGATCCTAGAGCTCACGGACTTCAGCCGTGGATCGGCCGCTATGCGGGGTGTGGAGTGACATGAGCTGGATTTTTCACAACCTGCCCTGGAAGATTCTCTCGTTTTTCGTGGCCTTCGGAATCTGGTTTGTGGTGATGAGCTCGAACTCCATCGAGATCACCAAGGAAGTGAACCTCGAGCTCGAGATGCCTTCGGGCCTTACGGTAGCCAACGAGGTGCCGGATCGGGTGAGCTTCCGTCTTTCCGGCTCGAAATTTTTCCTGCGCACTTTGGCCAACTCCCTCGACACCATCCATGTGGATCTGACCAAGGCCAAGTCCGGCCCGGCCTACTACCGAATTGAGAAGGATTCCCTCCATCTTCCGATCGGGGTGCGAGTGCTCTCGATCAGCCCGAGCACGATCAATCCGGTGCTGGAGCATATCGAGCGGCGCACCGTGCCTGTGGAGGTGGTGCAGAAGAACAATGTGCCCAACGGCTACCGGCTGGTGAAGCTGTATTCCGCTCCCAAAAACGTGCGCATCAAGGGACCCCGCAATGTCGTCGAGAATATCTCCGAGATCCGCTCCGAGCCCGTGGATCTCTCCGACATCCCGGCCACGCTGAAGTGGGAAATCCCGCTTCGCACCGGCCGCCCCAACGTATTCTTTGACGAGGAAGTGGAGCCCAAGATCATCGCTGAAGTGGAGCCCACGGGTTCCAACTTCCGCGTGGCCGGCGTTCCGATCCGCGTGGTTGGCTCCCGAGCTTCTTCGCTGAAGCCCGAGAAGGCGGCGCTCTACGTGAACTGCCCGCCGAATCTCATCCGTACGCTCACTCCTGATCGTGTGAAGGCCTACGTGGAAGTTCCCGAGACCAAGGCAGGAACCTACGTACGGGTGGTGAAGGTGGAGCTGCCGCAGGGAGTGAAGCTCGTGCGCATAGTGCCCGATCGGGTGCAGGTGAAGCTCGATTGAGTGCGGGGAAAAAGATGACGTCCAGAAGGCAAAAATTATTCGGCACCGACGGCATCCGGGGACTGGCCAACCGCTTTCCCATGAATGCCGAAGTGGCTTTGCAGGTGGGCGCTGCCACCGCGCGGGTGCTGCTGGCGAGAGCCGGAGGCGCCAAGCGCAGCCACTATCCCAAGCCGCGCATCATCATCGGCAAAGACACCCGTCTTTCCTGCTATATGATCGAGCAGGCACTGACCTCCGGGATCTGTTCCATGGGCGCCGATGTTATTCTGACCGGCCCGCTTCCCACGCCCGCGATCGCCTTCCTGGTGCAGAATATGCGCTGCGATGCGGGCATCGTGGTGAGCGCCTCCCATAACTCCTACCAGGACAATGGCATCAAGATTTTCGACCATCTGGGGCATAAGCTGCCTGATGAAATCGAAAACGAGATCGAGAAGCTTGTATGGGAGTCGATCGAGACCTGCGGGCAGTTCGATTATAGCGGCGCCAACTCTCATCCCACCAACGAGAAGATCGGCCGCGCCAAGCGGATTGAGGAAGCGGGCGGGCGGTATCTCGTGAACCTCAAGAATATGTTTCCCGCGGATTTCAACCTCCAGGACATGACTGTCGTCGTGGACTGCGCCAATGGCGCGGCCTATAGAGTGGGCCCCATGCTGTTCCAGGAAATGGGCGCCAAAGTGATCACCCGCGGCTGCGAGCCCGACGGCACCAATATCAACAAGGGAGTGGGCGCGCTCTTTCCCGAAGTGGCAGCCGGGGCCGTGGTGGAGTTCGGGGCGCAGGTGGGCGTTTCCCTCGACGGAGACGCGGACCGTTTGATTTTGTCCGACGAGACGGGCGCCGTAGTGAACGGTGACCAGATCATGGGCATCTGTGCCGTGGAGCTGAAGCGCGAGAAACGTCTGGCAAAAAACACCGTGGTCGCCACGCCGATGTCGAATATGGGGCTCGAAATATATTTGAAGGAACACGGGATCAACCTCGTGCGCGCCAATGTGGGCGACCGCTATGTACTCGAAGAGATGCAGAAGCACGGATACAGCTTTGGCGGCGAGCAAAGCGGCCATCTGATTTTCCGCGAGCACAGCTCTACCGGAGACGGCCTGCTGGCCGCGCTCAAGGTGCTCGAGATCATGGCCCGCACCGGCAAGCCGCTCTCCGAACTGAAAAATCAGGTGACTCTGCTTCCGCAGGTGCGCGAAGACGTGCGCGTGCGCGAAAAGAAAGCCGTCGAAAGCATGCCTGCGGTAAAAAAATTGATCAGCGCCGCGGAGAAAGAGCTCAAGGGCCGGGGGCGGGTGTTCATCCGCTATTCGGGCACCGAGCCTTTGATCCGCGTGATGCTGGAAGGCGAGGACCTGAAGCTGATCCGCGCCCACGCAAAAAAAATCGCGGCGGCGTTCGCCAAAGAAATCGGCGCGGAATCTTCGTCGAAAAAATAGTTTTCCCTCATAACAATTCGGCCGCGGAGAAAAGCGGTGCGCTTTGGCCCTCAAAATTTGAAACTGACACCAGGGTCACGCCCTAAAATACCTGCAGAATTTTAAAATATATTCTTCGCGTCATTATTTTCAATATGTGATTGCTAAAGAAATTTTACTGAAATTTCCTGGTCGGGTTTTGGGAATTTTTTGGTCCCTTCCTTGCCTTAGTGCCTTTTAAGAACGCCAGGATGGCTCAACCCAAAAACTGAATCCAACAAAGGAGAATCTATGAAGTCATTACTAGTTGCCTTGGCCCTGGTGTCTGCAGTTCCTGCTTTCGCCTCTGAGGAAGCCTCTTTGACTCAGGCTGAAGTTGACCTGAGCTTCGAAGCCGACTGGAACCGCGACGGCGATGGCCGTGACGGCCGTGACCGTGATGAGCGCGACCGTGATTGGCGCCGTCCGGGCCATGGACGTGAACAGTTTGTTTGCGTGGCCACTAACTACAGAGGCGAACGGTTCCGGGGCTCGAGCTTCAGCCGTGAGCGCGCTGCCCAGGAAGCTCTCCAGGAGTGCCGTTACGGCTCGCGCTACGGCCTTGGCCGTTCCTGCCGCGTGCAACGCTGCTTCCGCGACGAAAACCGCTAATCCATGTTCCTTCTTTGAGGAGCGAGGGGGCCTTCCGGCTCCCCTCGCTTTTTTTCTTTCTCTCGATGCTGTAGAAATGGGTATGAAGCTAATTGGCCACGGCATCGATCTCGTTTCCATTGAACGCATTCGTTCCATACTCGAAAAAGACGGCGATCATTTTGAGAAGCGGGTTTTTTCCGAAGGGGAGCGCGCCTACTGCCGGGCCCGCAAGGATCCCATGCCCCATTTCGCCGCCCGCTTCGCCGCCAAAGAGGCTTACGGCAAGGCGATGGGCCTCGGGCTCGGCCCCACGGGCGACTTCGTGGAGATCGAAGTGGTGAATGCTAAAGACGGCCGGCCTTCGCTGAAGTTGAGCGGCAAGGCCAAGAAGATTTTCGAGAAGGCTGGGGGAGGAGGGATTTTTCTTTCCCTCTCTCATGAGGGCGATGGCGCGATCGCCAGTGTGATTGTGCATGGCGATTGAGCTGCGCGACGCCCGCCCGGAAGATGCCGACGAAATCGCGGCCCTTCATCTGCGCTGCTGGCGCCACAATTATAAAGGTTTGATGGATCAGGCGGCCCTCGACGGAATCGACGACAAGGTCTGGGCCGAGCGTAGGCATAAGCGCTTGGGGAATCTGACGACGGGGAACAAGCTGCTAGTGGCCTGCGAGGGCAAGCGGATCCTGGGGTTCTGCGATGCCGGACCTTCACGCCATTCCGAGATCGCTCCGGTGGAAGTTTATGCAATGTACGTAGACCCCGCGGCTCAGGGCAAAGGCGTGGGTGCTTTACTCATGCGGGGAATGCTGGATTTTCTGAAAACAGACCAGGGGCAGGCGAAGGTAATGGTGAAGACGTTGCTCACCAATCCGCAGTCCCGGAAATTTTACGAAAAATTAGGCGGCAAATTCATCGGCGAGAGCAGTTTTGACTTTGTCGGCAAAAAATATCCCGAAGCGATTTACGTCTACGATTGATCTTCGGATCTACTGATTTTGCCAGATGTCCGGCAGCTCGTCGGAGGCCGTGTCCAGCGGCTCATTCTGCGCCACGCTCGGTTCGCCTTTTTCCCCAATCACCAGGGCTTCGGCCACGCATCCGACGTAAAATTCTTTTTTATGGCAGATGGTGTTCGGGATATCGGCGCAGCTGAGCTTGCCGCGCTTCACGATGCGCACTGAGCGGAGCTCGCAGCTTTCATCACCCGAAGTCTGGCAGCGGGAGCGGGCCTGCTGTTCCGCCTCCTGCAGCTTC
>DATBTF010000179.1:0-5679 GCA_036559405.1 Bdellovibrionota bacterium | reverse complement strand
ATCGTGAACAAAACTTATTTTCTGATTCTCAGCCTGCTCGCCCTGGCTCTTGTGTCCTGCGGCGACGGTAATAACAACCAACCCGCGGACTACGGCTACTACGGACAGAATGCTACTACGGTAGGCGTTTGCTCTCCCCAGGAGATTTCCGATTGGAACCGCCTCGTGGCCGGTCCCTGCCTGGCGCAGAACAACCCCACGGCCTGTGCCTGTGGCGCGGACACGTTCCGCCGCCGTCACCAAGGGATCAACTGCTCGGTTCCTGTAGGTCGTGGTGGCGTGAGCTGGTGCCCGGGTGACTGGCGCCGCATGCAGTACTTCCAGATCAACGAGCCGATCATCCAAACCGGTATCATCAATCAGGTGGGCTGGGCCGGTGGCTTTGAACAGTGCTATGGCGGCGGATATCCCGGCCATCATGGTGGCGGCTGGGGCCGTCGCTAGTACTGTCTTAAAAAACGGTAAATTTCAGAAGGCCACGCATCGCCAGCTAAAGCTTGGTGATCGTGGCCTTCGGCATTGTGTCTTTGATTCTCTGCTTGAGGCTCGCACGCGAGTGCGAGGCGGCCGCTATCCACACCCAGATTTTCAGTACGCGGCTTCCTTCGGGTGAGAGAAAGGGCAGGAAGTTCACCACCAGGCCACGGCCGAACTCGGGAGAGAGCAGCGCCTCATTCAGCTGGGTTCGCCAGAGAGGGATGTCGTCGAGCAGGGACTCGTCTTCCACCACGCAGTGATTGAGCTTCAGGAGTGTGATCTCACGCGCCTTCTTGGAAACGAATTCGTTCACGTAGAAAAGATGGCTGGGGGTGTCCTTGAGGCGCTCCTCATGGCCTTGGTCGTCGGTAAAAAGCGAAACGACTTTCTGCAAATTTTCCATCAGCACGGAAATTTTCGCGGTATCCGCCGGCTGATCGCAGTCCATGGCCTCGGCCATGGCCACGAACGCTTCCCCTGTTTCCTTATTTTTGCGGGAGACCTTAGTGCCCACGAGAGCATTCGAGAGTGCGTCGCATAGCTCGACCACGAACTTTTCCATGGGGGCTGGGCACTGCAATAGCTTGGTCACGCCTTTGAGCGTATGAGCTACGGCGAAGATATCTTCGAAGTAGGGAATGTAGCTCTGTGCGGGCTTGGATTGTGCAAGGTCCCGCCCCGCCTGGCGGAGGACCGTGGTCAGGTCCGGCAGGCGGTCGTTGAAGTTGGGAAGCTTAGGGCTGGCCGCTGTTCCTGGCGACGACATGGCTTGCTCTGATCTGTTTCAGGGCCTGGGTAAGTGCTTCGGAACGCAAACTGTCCTCGTAGTTCGGACGGCGCATGCGCGAGGCAACGGAAAAGGGGTTGGCTTCCGTCACCACGCGGGCCGTATCCGCCAGGGCCTGCATTCCTGGCAGGGATTCGACGATGGTTTGATCAAGACTCGGGAAGTTTTCCGGATTTTTCAGGCTGAGAGCGCTGGGAGGGATATCAAGAAGAAACAGGGCTTGTTCCGCTAGGCTCATCAACGACTGGCTCCAACTTCGTGCAACGAATGCCTTCTTTCTTAAAAGTCTGCTTGAGTTTGGCGAGAAAGTCTTCCGGAAATGTGCTTTCCGCCAGCGCCAGTTCGCTCACTTTGAGGCTGCGGACTTTTTCTGCAACGGACTGCGGAGTGGCAGGGGGATCAACCGGAAACAGGATAAAGCTCGGGCGACCACGCTCAGGATCGCCGGGGAGCAGGCAGGGCTCACCCGTACCCAAACTTTCTTCACGAACGAGCCGCGACACTTGTCCGTGTAGGGCCCAGTCGATCAGTCCGGCCATGCCGTTGAGCATGGCCGCCTTTCCCGTAGCGGTTCGTCTCAGGCCGCAAACCACCCAGGGGGATTTCGCTCCCATGAGAGCGGATTTCCAGGCGCGCTTCTGCTTCGGATCGAGCGTGGCCATTCAGTCCTCCGCCCTGCCGAGTGCGTGCCTTACTTTGTCGAGAACGCCGTTCACGAAAGCGGAGGAATCATCGGTGCCGAAGCGCTTGGCGAGTTCCACGCATTCATCGAGAGTCACTTTGGACGGGACGTCATGGAAGCTTTTGAGCTCCTCAACTCCGATTCTCAGCACGTTCCGGTCGATGCGGGTCATGCGGTAGAGCTTCCAGTGCTCGCTGTGTTTCTCGAGTTCCTGGTCGATGGCTTTGACATCGGTGCAAATGCCTTCCACCAAGCGCTGGAGAAAGGGGACGTCCAGAATTTCCTCAAAGCCACGAGGAGCGAAATTTTGCAGATATTCTTTCGTGGCGGATTGGGCCCGCTCCGTATCGAGATGCGTATCCTGGCCCGACTGGGTTTCCAGCGAAAATAGGATCTGCAGCGCGAACTCCCGGGATTTTCTTCGGCGCATGGCGGGGACCTTAGTTGACTGCGGGCTGAACGCCGGAGTCGGCAGCCAGCTGCTCTTTCTGCAGCTCGGTTAGGAAATCATCAACGTCTTTGAACTCGCGATAGACGGACGCGAATCGGATATAGGCCACTTTGTCGCGCTTATGGAGCGCGGCCATTACAAAATCACCGATCTCACGGGAGGCGATCTCGCGCACTCCCAGGGCCTGAATTCTCAACTCCACCTCGCGCACCATTTCTTCCAGGTCGGCGGCGGTCAGGTGACGTTTGCGGCAGGCCACACGGATGCCTTCGAGGATTTTTTCGCGTACGAATTCTTCTCGGCGGCTGTCTTTTTTGATCACGAGAGGCATCAGTTCTTCCACCCGCTCGTAGGTAGTATAGCGGGCGCCGCAAGATAGGCATTCCCGGCGGCGGCGCGTGATGTCGCCAGCATGGCTAATGCGCGAGTCCACGACCTTGTTTTCTTGATGGCTGCAGAAAGGGCACTTCATTCCGCCGGAGCTCCAAGTGCTTGAAATCTATAGAAAAATCCGATTTCACCCGAAGTCTAACAAATCCAGACAGGGATTCCACGTTTTTTTTCAGAAACCGGCAAATATTACCGATACATAGACAGGAGCCGAACCCAGATGGCCGATAACAAAAAGTCGAGCATATCGAAGCGCAGCAGCTGCTATCTGCTCAATCTGAAGCAGCCGGATAAGACCGCCAAGCGGATTAAGCTGAGCTTTCAGCGAACCAGCGCTCGTGTGATCGTCCTGAAGACCGATCGCGACGTGGAGGCCACTGTGGGCTTTCTGGATATCTCCGAGACGGGCGCTGGGATCTATACCCCGGAGCTTCTCAACAAAGGCTCCATGGTCGAACTTTGCGTGACCGAGCCCGCCATCCTGAATGTGCGCGGCGTGGTGGCCTGGTCGGTGCCTGTGAAATCGGGCATCCATCAGGGAAAATTCAACTGCCGTTCGGGAGTTCATTTTGTGTTCGAAGGCGACGCCCAGAAAACGGCGCTTCTCGAGTTCATCAAGAAGGCCGGGCAAGACCCTGTGGAAAGTATGAAGGCGTCGCTTGCTCTGCAGGCCGCTGGCATCCCGCCGATTCAGGCAGGAAATAATACGCAGGATCCGCCGCATCCTATGCCGGGCGCTCTGCCCGAGGCCGTCGCAGTTCCTGGTGTCCCAGTGGCTGCGCCTGTGGATGCCGGTGCTGCTCCGGCCACGCCTCCTGCCGATGCTACGGCTGCTCCTGCTACTCCGCCCACTGAAGCGGCGCCTGCGGCTGAAGCTGCTCCCGCCGCCGACGCTCCCGCCGCCACCACGCCCACAGAGGGCGGGGATTCCGGGCAAAAAGCGGCCTAGGGCTCGATCTAAGTTAGTCCTGCAGAATCGTGTCCTCTGGGATACAGGGAACAGCGCCCAGAAATGCACCTTCAACCCCAGACCTACGTGATAAAATGGAATGGTTGGGGAAAGTAAAATATGCGGCTTAGCCATCTTCTACTGGCCGGTATTTTTTTAGCGGCGGAGCTCATCCGTCCCGCATTTGCAAATCAGTTTGGCTCTGCACTTAGCGCCGGAACCGGCGCGGCAAACGCTGCCAATATGGCCAGCATGCTCGGAACCGAGTCCATCGCACGAGGAGAGCGCCACATTAAAGAGGGGCGCGCGGAAAAAGACGAGCCCAAAGTCAGAAAGGGTTCTTTCGAAGTGCTACAGGGACTTCTCGGCCTTCTGGCTGCAGCCGCAGCCGCCGGCATGGCGGCAAAGGACCAAAGTAATGCAGGCAAGCTCAGTAATATGGCGGGATCTTCCTGGGCCTCCACGGGTCCCGCAGCTAATGGCGTTTATTCCCCCGCTTCCGGCGTGACGTCAGGCAGTGGTCCCTCTTCTGCCTCGGAGGAGGGCTCCACCGGAAGCCACAAGATCAGCGATGGGGTCAGCTCGACAGGCGAGGCGTCCCAGATCACGAGTGTTGCCTTTGAGCAGCTGGAGAGCGCCGATCCCAGCGTAAAAAAGGCCGTATCTCTGCTCAAAAAAGAATATGGAATAACGAGCGAACAGATCCTCAGTACTTTCGCAAAAGGGGGCGATGGGCAGGATCTGTTCGTCGCAGCAACCGAAAATCCCATGACTACAGCGCAGGCGAAGAGCGCCTACAAAGCCAGCCTCGAGGACATTAAGGCGGTGCGGGAGAATAAAGATCTGAACGCCGCGGAGGCGGGAACTCCGGGTACCGCCGGCATCGCCGCAAGCGACAATTCCTCCGACGAATACCGGGTCGCAGTTGGCACGAGCAGACCTTCCGCACAGCATTTGCGGAATGAGATGCGCAGGAAGCTTTCCGAGGCGGACGAAGAATCTGTAGAGGTGAGCCCGGAGCTGCAAAGAGCGCTCGACGCGAAAGCCAGAGAAGAGCTTCAGCGCGAGCGGTGGAAGAATTCCCTGGCCGAGCTCAGTCTTTTTGAGTCCGTGCATAAGCACTACCGGCAAAGGGAGTTTTTTCTCCGCTTCGGCGCTCCTATCCGAAGTGAGGGGGAGAACTATCGCTGAACGGCACCTGGCCCGGGCTCGTCCAAACTTTGAGCAGTTGCCGGTTAGCCGGAAATCTAAAAGTAAAAAAGCATTCAGGTACCCACAATTACGGGACATTTCCAGCTAACTCGTTCTAACCGAAAGTGTCCAAAACTCTACAGGCGAGTTGGGATTTCTTATTTGATATTGTGCTTCCCCCGCCGGACTCCACCCCTCCGGTCAGTGACTGAGGAAGCCTATGAGAATGTTCACGTCCGCTGTTTTTATGCTGGCCGTTCTGCTCGCCCAATCCCCGCGGGCGCATGCCTATGAAGGTCGTCTGGTGCCCGGCATTTGGCAGCAATCCTGGAATGACGTGCTCAAGGCAGGCATCGCTGCTTCTCCTCTGCTCAAACATACCGAGCCACAAATCGAAAAACTCTGCCCCGGCTACAACGCCAGCCTCGAAAAGAAAAAGATTTTTTGGCAGCAGCTGATGGTGAGCCTCGCCTACAAAGAGAGCCTGCATGGCCCCGGGAACTGGATCAGCTTCAATGGCGGAAAAAATATCGGGTTGTACCAGGTGGATCCCCGTCTGAGGACGGCCTACGGATGCCCCGGCTACGACCTTTTCAACGCCCAAGCCAATATCAAATGCGGCATCAAGATGGCCGTGCGGCTCGTGGGCAAGTTCGGCTCCTTCTTGGTTGGCTCCAAGGGCGGAATGGCGGCCTACTGGCAGCCCCTGCGCGACAGCACTGCGGAGAACAGAAAGAATCGCCAGTTCATTC
>DATBTF010000178.1:0-6628 GCA_036559405.1 Bdellovibrionota bacterium | reverse complement strand
GGCTTGTCCAATATGAAGCCAACCCCAGTTTATTTAGTCTCCGAATAAATTCCATGTGCGCCGCCCCACGGGTGGATAAAAATTACACGGCTTCCTTAGAGTCAAATCGTTACCGGTGGGGCCAAAATGCGGGATTTTTGGCGCACAGCAATAAGTCTAGAAATAATAATATCAACTACTTATCTGAGGGTCAGGCCTTGGCATGGAGCTTGTACTATAGCTTCTCGTTGATGCTGCACGTTTGCTCTGGTTCTTGTGGGTGATTCTCTAAACAACACGTCCTTCGTAACTCCGCTACTTTTTCCTACCAAGCCGCCCCCCTAGGGAACCTAGGAGGGGCCGGTCCGCGTTCTATATTGGTACATTATTCGAGGCAGGGCATTAGAAGGACCAGGAGAGCCCCAGGCCGAAATTTGCGTGGCTGACTGGGAAGTCTAAGCCGGTTTCGGTACCGCTGACATTCACGGCATTATATTTAACTACCACGTATTCGAGGTCCAGAAACAAGTCCCCTATTAGCCGATACCCGAAAAGGAAGTGATACCCTGACCCCTTATAGGTGGTGTCGGGGCTTGCTAGGTAATGGCGGGCTCGCATGTCGTAGGCGAAAAGCAGCTTTCCGAAAGAAAGCTCATAGGATGCGCCTGGTCCGGCCAGGAAGCTTCGTCCACTGAAGTCCCGCAGGCCGCCTTCCCTCGAAAGTTGGCTGAGAAAGCGGTAGTCGAGCATCAGCCCTACGAGCAGATTGTTTCCATAGACATGCAAACCTGGCATGGCTTGGAGATCGAAGGTGCCCATTCCGCGATCTCTATAAGTATCGGACGTTTCGTTGCCCATATCGCCATAACCGAAGTGTCCCGCCATGTGCGCCCCGAAATCGAAGGCCTGGGCCGGCTGGCTAAGGATCAATGTCAGCAAAATGGCGAAAATATACTTCATAAAACACCCTTGAGGGGCCGGACGGGGCACACTATAATTATAGCAGGAGGCCAAGGATGGCGCCCGAAGAACCGTTTCAATTCGTGAGAGCCGGCAAGCTGCATTTCTTCTGCCCGCTTTGCAAATATCACCAGAGCACCAGCACGATTCAAAAAGTTGAGGCCAAACACTATTTTCAGCTGGGAATTCTCACGCTGGCCATCACTTTGTTGACCTATCCCGTTTTTGGGTTGAAGGGTCTTAGTCTTTATTTGGTTTTCTGGGCGGTGTTCGAATTTTTCTATCGGCTTCGGAAGCGCCAAGCGCTGGTTTGCCAGAGCTGTGGATTCGATCCTTTCCTCTACAAACAGGATGTGCATCGCGCGAGGAAAGCACTGCGCGAACATTGGGAAACCCGGATCACCAACGAAAATCTCTTCGCCAATCTAAAGCTGAAAAACTATCAGACCGCACGCGTCAAATCGGCGAATGAACCCGCCGAGAATAATGACGTCAATCCCTCGGAAGCCTTGAAGAATCCCGAATCTCTGCCGACCAAGTCTCCTTGACTTCCTTACACCCTAGCCGGTAAAACTATTCCGCTACTCAAATCGTGACTCATGCGCCTCCCGATGGGGAGGGGAATAGGAAATACCATGTCTGTGAATAAGGTTCTTTTGATCGGCCGTCTCGGCAATAACCCTGAAATCCGTTACACCAATACCGGCACTGCAGTGGCGAACTTCAACCTCGCTACCTCTGAATCCTGGAACGATAAATCGGGCCAGAAGCAGGAGCGCACTGAATGGCATCGCGTGGTGGTGTGGGGAAAACTCGCGGAACTTTGCGAAAAGTATCTTTCCAAAGGCCGCCAGTGTTTCGTTGAAGGACGCCTGCAAACGCGTTCCTGGGACGATAAAGACGGCAATAAACGTTACACCACGGAGATCGTGGCCACGACGGTGCAGTTCTTGGGCGGCCCGAATGCGCAACCCTCGCAACAAGCTAATACCGGAATGGCTGCCGGCATGAATGAGCCGCCCGCAGGCGACATGCCCCAGGTTCAGGAATCGGCCTTCACCGAAGACGAGATTCCGTTTTAGCCAACACAAGCCTTAAGGCTCAGAGAAAGCAAAACGCGCCTTGAAGTTCCTCATCGTTATTCCGACCTACAACGAGATCCAGAATCTGAAGGGTCTCGCGGAGGCCGTATTTCAGGTGGTGGACTCCAAGGCGCATTTATATGGGGTCGGCGAAGTGAACGTGCTGGTCGTCGACGACAATTCTCCCGACGGTACGGGCAAGCTCGCTGACGAGCTGGCCAAGAAAGAGCCGCGGCTCTTCGTTTTGCACCGCCAGCAGAAGAGCGGTCTGGGGAAGGCCTATGTGGCGGGATTCGCCTGGGCGCTGGATCGCGGCTACGATGCCATCTGCGAGATGGATGCCGATTTTTCCCACAATCCCGCCTACCTTCCCGAGTTCTGGCGACTACTCAAGGACCACGATGTAGTGCTGGGATCGCGGTATGTGGACGGAGGCGGCGTAAAAAACTGGGGCGTGGGAAGAAAGTTCATCAGCCGCGGCGGCAGCATTTACGCGCAAACTATTTTGGGCATGCCTATCAACGACATGACGGGCGGCTTCAACGCCTGGAGAAGGTCGGTGCTGGAAAAGGTGGATATCAGCACGCTACGCTCGGAGGGCTATGCATTTCAGATCGAGCTCAAATGGCGGGCCTGGAAGCGGGGCTTCAAGCTCGTGGAGTTCCCCATCGTTTTTGAAGACCGTACCCGGGGAAAATCAAAAATGTCCAAGCGGATTATCGTTGAAGCGATGATGCGGGTGGCGGGTATGAAGCTGAGTTCCTGAGATGAGCAAGAAAAATCTGTTTGAGAAACGTGGCCCCCTCTACTTCACCGGACTGGTGCTGGGCCTGGCCGCGCTCGTGGCGATCTTCCAGGCAAAACGCGCGATGATGCCGCGATTCCATGAGATGCAGGACGAGCGACCGGAAGTGGTGATTGCTCCGGGCGGAGGGGTGCGGTTCGCGTATTCCGAGGAACCTGGCTACTACCTCATTCCTGGGCTTCCCACGGGCGCTATCATTTCGCAAAAATCCGATGACGGGTCGCTCAAGCCCGTGATTCGCGCCGGCTACCGCGATCTGACGGAAAACAGCCCGCTGGTGGGCCCACTTACCGAGGAAGGGAAGTACAACCTGGATGCGGATTTTTTCATATGTGCCGAGCCTGGCGTGGCTGACTGCACGAAACTCTCCATTTCGCAGGATTTCCGCGTGGAGAGAGACGCCGCATTGGGTGAGGACAGGATAGCGATCGATCTCATCCAAGTGGCGAAATTTGGTCTCGACTCGGGCAAAAACCTGGAGAATATGTCCGTAAAAACGGAAAGTGCCGAGTAATTAGCCGCGGCCGATTCCGTAGTAGGTGAAACCCCGTTTGCGGAGACCGTCCGGTTTCCAGATGTTCCTGCCGTCGAACACCACCGGCTGCTTCAGAGAGGCCCTGATCTTGTCGAAATCCGGGGTGCGGAATTCGTTCCATTCCGTTACCAGGGCAAGGCCTTCCGCACCCTCCAGTGCTCCATAAGCGGAGTCGGAAATCTTGAAGTTGGCGAGATCCGTGCCTTGCTGCTTCAATGCAATTACAGCGGTATGCTGGGCCACGGGATCAAAGGCCTGTACACGCACTCCTGCCTTTAGAAGGGTTTCGATCAGGACCAAGGCGGGCGCTTCACGCATGTCATCGGTATTCGGCTTGAAGGCAAGCCCCCATACCGCCATCGTCTTACCCTTCAGCGCGCCCAGTCCTCCAAAGTGCTCGGCGATTTTATCGCCCAGTACACGTTTCTGGCGTTCATTCACCGCTTCGGCGGCGGTGACCAGTTGCATGGGCATGCCCGCTTCCTTGCCGGTACGGATCAGGGCTTTCACGTCTTTGGGAAAGCAGGAACCGCCGTAGCCAGGGCCCGGGTAAAGGAAGTGACGTCCGATCCGCTGGTCGGAAATGATCCCGGCGCGCACGCTTTCCACGTCTGCTCCCACTTTATCGCAAAGGAGCGCGATCTCGTTGATGAAGGAGATTTTGGTGGCGAGCATGGCGTTCGCAGCGTACTTGGTCATTTCCGCGCATACGTTCGTCATGCGGATGATCGGGTTGCCCTGGCGCACGAAGGGCTCATAGAGTTCTTTCATGATCAGCCAGGCGTCGTCGCTATCGGTGCCGATCACTACGCGGTTGGGGCGGAGGAAGTCATCGATGGCGGAGCCTTCTTTGAGGAATTCGGGGTTGGAAACGACGGTGAAGGGGTGCTTCGTTTTTGACCGGACTAGCTCAGTCACTTTTTTAGCGGTGCCCACGGGTACCGTGCTTTTGTTCACGATGATTTTGAAGCCATCCATGCTGGCGGCGACGTCTGCGGCCACCTTGAGCACCACTGAGAGATCTGCCGAGCCATCCACCGAGGAGGGAGTTCCCACGGCGAGGAAAATCACCTGCGACGCCGCCACGGCTTCCGCCAGGTTGTCGGTGAAGTGCAGGCGTTTTTCGGTTAGGTTTTTCTTCAGCAGGTCGGTGAGGCCGGGCTCGTAAATGGGTGAGTCGCCCTTCCTCAGCTTGGCGAGCTTTGCGGGATCAACGTCTACACAAAAGACCTCATTCCCCGTCTCAGCGAAGCAAGTGCCCGCGACTAGGCCTACGTATCCCGTTCCGACAATGGCTACCTTCATAGATCTCCGTTATACTGGACGGGATGCCCGCCCGTCCACCCATCTCCGTTGTGATCATTACCCTCAACGAGGAGCACAATCTCCCGCGCTGCTTGGATAGCGTGAATTGGGCGGCGGAAGTGCTGGTGGTGGACTCGGGTTCCAAGGACCGCACTTGCGAACTGGCCAGGCAAGCTGGCGCGAAAGTGCTGGAACATCCCTGGGAAGGCTATGGGCAGCAAAAGAACTGGGCGATGAAGCAGGCGAGCCAGCCCTGGGTGTTCTTCCTCGATGCGGATGAGGCGGTAACCGAGAATTTGAAGAGTGAAATCCTCTCCTTTGTCGCTGCTGACGGAGCAGTAAGCGGCGCCTCCCACAGCGGAGCGAGCTTTCCTCGCAAGACCTGGTTTCTCGGGCGCTGGATCCTCCATGGCGGCTGGTATCCCAACCGGCTTGTGCGACTGGCCCGCAAGGAGAGTTCCTTCTGGACCGAGCCTGCAGTGCACGAGGCTCTGCAGGTGAAGGGAGTGGTGCATCTGATGCAGAACGATCTCCTGCACTATACGTTCCGCAATGTTGGCGATCAGGTGACGACAAATATCCGTTTTTCCCGCTTGGGTGCCAAGGTGGCCCGCGAACGCGGGGAGCGCGGCTCGCTGCCCAGGATTTTACTGAAACCGATCGGAAAATTTCTGGAGACCTTTCTGTGGAAGCTGGGCTTTCTTGATGGTTTTCCGGGCTTCGTGATATCCATGAACGCAGCTCATTCCATTTTTTTGAAGTACGTGGAGCTTAGGTTTGCCGAAAAAAATCCTGATCATCGATAATACCTTTGATCCTCCTCACGGCTGCCCGGAGATCAGAAAGCTTCTGGAAGGGGCCGCCGATGGCCTGGGGGAGTTGGAGATCACCTCCGTGCGCGCGCCGGAAGGAAAGATTCCCGGCTCACTGAAGGAATACGATGGCGTGGTGCTTTCGGGGTCCAGAACGCGGATCGAAGAGACCGAGCCTTGGATCGAGGCGGAGCTCGATGCCATCCGGAAGCTTCATGCCCTGAAGATTCCGACCTTCGGAATCTGTTACGGCGAACAGATGATCGCTCGCGCGCTCGGTGGCAAGACCGGCCAGGCCAAGCAATACGAATATGGCTGGGTGGAGGTGGAGCTCAAGAACAACTCTTCTCCTCTGCTCGAAGGCTTGCCGAAAAAGTTTCATACATTCGAGTACCACCAGGACGAGGTGCGCGAGCTTCCCAAGAACTTCAAGCTTACGGCCTCGAGCCCCGATTGCCCGATTCAGGCTTACGATGTCGAGAGCGCGCCGATGTGGGGTGTGCAGTTCCATCCGGAACGCGGACCAAAAAAGGCGGACGAGAGCTTGAACAAGGTGGCAAAGGGGGGAAGAACGGTGATCAACGGGGATAAAGGGGATAGCCTTTTTAATCCGAAAGTCGGTGAGACCATTTTCCGTAATTTCCTCAAACGCGTATGGGCCAGACGCTGATGCAGAATCGATTTCTACCGTGGCTGAAGCTCTTCCTGAAGTTCGCGTTCGCGTTTGTGATTCTTTGGTACATGATCTATAGCGGCAGGCTCGACCTTGCGGTGGTGCGCCAGGGATTTGCCCACCGCGACTACCTGCTCGGGTCAGTTGGTCTGGTGCTGTTCTCACTCTCCATCGGTCTTTACCGGTGGAAGCTGCTCCTGGAGGGGCAGGGCGTTCTGCTGGGAATGGGGGAAATCGTTCGCTACGGCATGATCGGCGCGTTTTTCAATACCACCATGCCGGGGGCTGTAAGCGGTGACATTATCAAGGCCTGGTATGTAATCGCCGACCGCGCCGGGCAGAGAAAAACGCCTGTATTGACGTCGGTGCTGCTCGACAGGGTGATGGGAGTGTTCGGGCTGGTACTGGTGAGCGCCTCGCCTGTGCTGATTTTCTGGTCCACGGTTTGGTCAACCCCTACCTTGCATTCCGTGGCTG
>DATBTF010000177.1:0-7107 GCA_036559405.1 Bdellovibrionota bacterium | reverse complement strand
CCTGCGGATTGAGCACGGCCCCGCTCCAGAGCACATTGTCCACGGCGATGAGCCCGCCCTGGCGAAGGAGCGGAATGGACTTCTCCCAGTACTGCACGTAGTTCACCTTATCGGCATCCACGAAGATGAAATCGAAGGTTTCGTTCAGCTTGGAAACCGTCTCCAGTGCGGGCCCGAGCCGCAGCTCGATTTTTTTGCCGTGAGGGCTTTCGGCCCAGAATTTTTTCGCAATCCCCGTGGCCACCGGATCGACATCGCAGGTGATGAGCTTGCCGTCGTCGGGAAGGGCTTCGGCCATGGCCAGCGCGCTGAATCCCGTGAACGTTCCGAACTCCAAAACCCGCTTGGCGCGCAAGGCGGCTACCAGCATCGCGAGAAAGCGCCCCTCGAGCAGGCCCACCTGCATCTGCGGCATCTTCGCGTCGCGGAAGGTGGTCTCGCGCAGTCGCGAAAAGATCTCCGGTAGAGGCGTGGTATGGGCGCGGCAGTAGTCCTCGATCTTTTCATTGGCGATCTGCATTCAGTTCTCCGTCTTCCAGCTTTTTTGCACGATGAGCCGGGCTCCTCGCCGGAAAGTCAGATAAGACCATGTCCACTGAAGAAGCACAAACACCCTGTTTTTGAAGCCGATCAAATAGTAGATGTGCACGAAGAGCCAGGTAAGCCAGGCTGTGAGCCCGTAAAATTTCAAGCGCCCGAGTTCCACCACGGCGCGGGAGCGTCCAATCGTCGCCATCGTGCCTTTGTCCGCGTAGCGAAAGGGCTGGGTCGGCTGTCCCCGGCTGAGGCGCAAAATATTGGCCGCCGCATGCCGGCCTTCCTGCATCGCCACGGGCGCGAGGCCCGGAAGCGGCTTGCCTTCCTGGTGCACCAGCGCCTGGTCGCCCACGACAAAAACCTCCGGATGCCCGGGCAGGCTCAGGTCCTCGTTCACCTTCACCCGGCCGCTCCGGTCGAGCTCCACGGCGAGGCTTTTGTTGAGCGGGCTCGGCTGCACTCCCGCCGCCCAGATCACCGTCTTCGAGCTCAGGAATTCCCCGTTCATCGCCACGCCCTCCGCGGTCACCGAGGTCACCCGCGTATTCGTCCAGACGCTCACACCGAGTTTCTCCAGATCCCGCAGCGCATGGGCCGAGCAAACCGGGCTGAAGCCCGACAGCACTCTTTTTCCCGCTTCGATCAGCACGACTCTTGTTCTTCGCGGGTCGATATGGCGGAAGTCTTTTTCGAGTGTGAAGCGGCTGATCTCCCCCAGAGCCCCGGCGACCTCCACGCCGGTCGGGCCGCCTCCTATGATCGCGAACGTCAGATAGGCTTTCTGCTTTTCGGGATCGCTCTCGCGTTCGGCCAGCTCAAAGGCGGTGAGCACGCGGCGGCGGATCTCGGTAGCCTGTTCGAGCGTCTTCAGGCCGGGGGCGAACTCTTCCCACTCTTCGTGCCCGAAGTAGGAATGGCTTGCGCCTGTGGCGAGCAAGAGAAAATCGTACGGCATGCGGCCGAAGTCCCCTTCGACTTCCTTCTTCTGCAAATCCACGCTTTTCACTTCACCCAAGAGAACGCTGGAGTTGGTATAACCAGATAAAAGAGAGCGGATCGGATAGGCAATGTCCGCCGGGCTGAGCGCTGCCATGGCCACCTGGTAGAGCAGCGGCTGGAAGAGATGGTAGTTGCGCCGGTCAATCACGGTGACGGTGACGTCCCTGCCTTTGCGCCCCAGGGCCTTGGCGGCATGCAGTCCGGCGAAGCCGGCTCCGACGATGATCACGTTCTTGGCGGGCATGGGAACGTTTTAGCACAGCAAGTGCAGGCGATCGTCAGGAAAAGGCCGGTGTTTGGTGATGACTCAGGCAGCCTTTTTGCGGCGCTCAAGCATGCGGTCTTTGGCCTCTGTGAGCTGCTGCGACTTCCGGTTAGCCAGCTCCTGCGGCAGGCGGGCGCCGTCGGGATGAAAGCGTTTGATCCAGTGCCGGAAGGCACGGACGATGGTGCGGGTAGCGGCGTTTTCGCTGACGCCCAGCACTTCGTGGTCGCGTCCGCCAAAGTTGGGCGGAAGCTGTTTGGGTTTCTGCGACTCGTGGGAGGTGGCGGTACGTGGCCGTGTAGCCGCTGGAGCGGGACGCGGGTTCTGCCGGGGCAGTGGTTTCTGATAGGACTGCTGGGAGCTGCTTTTCTTCTTTCCTAAGGGAGGCACCTTCAGCTCAGGTCCAGGCTCAGCATTCCAGAGTGGTTCCTGGCTCCAATGACGTCGAGTGCCGGGAGCATAACGAAGTCCTTGGGCCACAAGGCGGTTCGCCGCCATCTCCGCCTGAAGGCTGAGCCCGATATAGAGCGTGCCGACAAGGATCAGGCCGAACTGGTGGTAGAAAAGGATCTCCATCGCCGCGAAGGGTATGAAGGCGCAGAATAGGGCCGTCTTGAGCATGCGTTCTCCCTCAGCCTATAGATTCTCTATCGGCCAGAAAGAGGGCGCAGGACTCGCCTTAAGTCATTTAAATTAAAAGGATTTTTAGCTTAGGCGAAAGCGGCGCTGCCCGTGACTTCCACGGTTCGGAGAAGCTCTCGAAACTCGCTGACGGCTGCCTCGAGTGCCTGGCGTTCGCGTCTCAGCTTGCGCTTCCACAATCGGGCTCGCGAACGGCGGAACCGCGCGCCTTCCGCCACCTTCGTTTCCTTCCAGGCCTGAAATTCGCGGAACTTCTGCTGGAAGTCCTGAAGCTTTTCTTCCAGGGCTTCGCGCATCTGTTCGAGCTGCACGGGAACTTCCTTGCTCTTCCAGCCATTGCGGAACTCCTCGTAAGAAGTTTCGAGCCGGGCTTTGAGGATGATGGCGTCGGGGGTGCGCTTGAGGTTGTAGGTGAGGCCCACGAAGCTCAGTCCGCGGATCATCCACTTGCTCGGGTCCCAGTGGAACCAGCGCACTCCGTTGCGGTAGTCGCTGCCGAAGGCGTGGTGGAAGTTGTGGTAGCCCTCGCCATTGGTAAGCGGGGCCAGCCACCAGCAGTCCCGTGCTGTCACTTTGGTGGAGTAGGGCCGGTTGCCGAACATATGGCAGGCGGAGTTTACCAGGAAGGTGCCGTGCTGGAGAAAGAGCGTGCGGAAGAGCCCGCCCCAGAAAAAGCCCGCCAGCGGACGTCCAATCGCCAGGCCCATCAAGGTAGGCAGAAGGAAGGCCACGAATACGCAGAGCGGGAGATAGTACTTATGCTGCCACTTCACGAGCGGATCGGCCGCGAGATCGGGAGCGTTTTCCAAGGTTCGGCCCGGCGGGTCGTTGAAGAAGATCCAGCCCATGTGCGCGTAGAAAAAACCGCGGTTGATATTGTAAGGGTCGCCGTCTTTATCCACGAAGCGGTGGTGGTAGCGGTGGTCAGAAGCCCACTTCAGGGCCGAGTTTTCCACGCAGCCCGCGCCGAAAAAAAGCAGGAGGAAGCGCACCAAGGGGTGGGCTTCGAAGGTCTGGTGGGCGAACAGGCGGTGGTAGCCCACGGTGACTGCGAAGCCGGTGGTGAAGATCATCACCGAGAAGATGGCAAAGTCGCTCCAGTGCAGGCCGTAATGAAAGATCATCACGGGAAAAAGCGCGAACATCAGAAGTGGGGTGGAGATGAGAAAGATTACGTTGCCCCAACTGATTGAGCCGTTCCAGTGGGGGTTGTGCTGAAATTTGGTTTCCATTTACGCCCTCCTTGGGATTGCCACCTGACAAAATTGTACCCGGTTCCGCGGCAAAAATGCAGCTGGAGTTTCAATGATTTGTTTTGTTTTGATTCGGAGCAGCTAAGTCCCAAAGAAAGACGACGATCCCCACCCAGATCAGGCCGAACGAAAGGCAGCGCGCGAGGCCGAAGGGCTCGTGGAAAACCAGTACGCCCAGCAGAAACTGCAGGGTGGGCGAGAGGAACTGGAGAAAGGCGAGGAAGGTAAGCGGAAGAAATTTGACCGCCTCTGTGAAAGCCAGCAAGGGCACGGTGGTGACGATCCCGCTGAGCGAAAGCCATGCCAGGGAAGACGCGGGCGCGGCCGCCCAATGCGTGAGCCCTTGCCGCGACATCCAGACGATCGCGAGAATCGACGGGATGGTGAGTACGATGGTCTCAGCGAAGGTGGCGGCCAGGGTGGGGAGATTCAACAGCTTGCGGACGAATCCATAAAACCCGAAGGAGAGCGCCAGTAGCACTGAGACCCAAGGGAAGGCGCCCGTCTGGAAGGCCAGGAGAGAAACCCCCAGTGCGGCCAGAGCGCAGGCGGTCTTCTGCGCGCCGTTCATGCGCTCTCCCAGAGCCAGAGTGCCGAGCGCCACGTTCACGAGCGGATTGAGAAAATAGCCGAGGCTGGATTCCACCACCCTCCCGTGCCCTACGGCCCAGATGTAGAGGTACCAGTTGAAGCCGATGAGCAGGCTTGCTGCCAGGCAACCCAAGGCCTGGGAGGGCGACCGGAGGATCGCCAGCCATTTCGAAAGTTCCTTTCGGTAGACCAGCACAGGCAGAAGGGAGACGGCGGAAATCAGAATGCGATAGAGGATCAGCTCTTCGGAGGAAAAAAGAGAGAGCTGCTTCCAGTAAATGGGCACGAGGCCCCACCAGGCGTAGGCAAGTACAGCGAGTGAGGCGGGGCTCATCGGATGTCTTAGTGGTGGTGGCCGTGGGGTCCGTGCACGTGGCCGTGGCTCATTTCTTCCGCGGTGGCGTCACGGATTTCCGTAACTTCCACTTCGAAGGTGAGGTCTTTGCCGGCCAGCGGGTGGTTCCCGTCCAAGGTCACTTTATCCCCGCTCAGGGCTTTCACCGTGAAGATAGGGGCGTGGTTGTCGGACCCTCCCCGAAAGCGGTCGCCGACTTTCAATTTAACGTCCTGGGGGAACTGCGAAAGGGGCACTTCCATCACCATATCGTCGCGCGTTTCGCCATAGGCGTCGGCGGCGGGCACCTTCACGCTTTTCTTGTCGCCGGTGGCCATGCGGCTCACTTCTTTTTCGAGCCCGGGAATGATGTTGCCGGCGCCCTCCAAGTACTGCAGCGGATCGGATCCGCGAGAGCTATCGAGCACGGTTCCCTGGTCGTCGGTGAGGGTGTAGTGGATGGATACAACGCGGGCAGTAGACATGAAACCTCCGATGGACGGCATAGGACCATAAATTCGCTCGTCCGTATACCGTAAAAGCTGCTAAGATTGCAGGGATCATTTCGTATTTTCGGAGGCTTGATGAAGCGGGTGAATAAAATAGCGCAGAAGTTGGTGGTTGCAGTGTTGGTTTCTTTCTTGGCGGTGCCGGTTGTGGGTGCGCTAGCTAATGACGGAGGCCACGAGCGCGCTCCGGCTGCCCATCACGAGAAGAAGCAAAAGAAAAATAAGAAGGCCAAAAAAGCCAAGAAGGCCAAAGCGCCCAAGTCCCATAGGGCCCAGAAGGCGCATCATAAGGTGAAGAAGACCTCGCATGCTCCGCAAGGCTCGCAGTATCCCACTCAACCCGGAGCGGGCGTCGCCGAAGTGGGCAATGAAGCGAAAGACGATCTGCCGGCCCCGCAAAATACCGAGCCAAAAGACGATTAAAATTTTTTAGAGATGTTTTAGAAGTCTCTCAGAAATTCGTCATAGACAAGCCATTATTCATATTATACATAGCGACCTTCTATGGAACGAGTCTCCCACGAAATGTCGGTACTGTCGCGCGCCGTTGCCTATAAGAATCTCTCCGGCGCTTCCCTTCACGTTGGTGTAAGCCAGCCCCAGCTTTCCCGCATCGTCAAACGGCTGGAGGAAACTTTCGCCGTGGTGCTGCTGGATCGCTCGGCCAAGCGCAATGCCACTTGGACCCCCACGGCCTATCGCCTGGCGGATTTCTATTCCAAGAAAATGCGGATCATCGACCGCGAGCTCGAAGCGCTGATCGGCGCCTCTCAGGCCCGCCAACTGCAGGTGGGCACTCTTGAAGGATTGATGGGCGTGGCCATGCCCTTCGCCAACTTTTTACTGGAGAAGTCCGGCGTGCGCCTGATCGAGATGGACGTGTTCGACCTCGACCGCCTGGAAGAGCTGTTCAGCCGGGGCGATCTCGACTTGATCTTCTCCTCCCGCGAGCCGGGCAAAAAGAAGCACCAGAATGTGCGCAATCTGGGCTACCAGAGCCTCGATGCCGTAAGCACCAATCCGCATTTTCAGGTGATGAGTACGTTCGAATACGGCTCAAAGCGCGATAAGCTGCGGGGCGCGGAGAAGGTGTTGATCTCCAACTCTCTCGCCATCCGCCGTTCGTGGTTTCAGAAGTTCGGGGGACAAGGAACGGTGCCCTCCGAGCCAAGAAAGCAAAAGAGCTCGAGCCGCGATACCGAGCCGGTATTGATGATTGCCTCGGATACCCTCAGCCCCACTTTGTGGAAGCAGTTGATGGGTGTGGAAGCCTAGGCCTTACTTCAGAGTCATTGCTCGCTTGAGCACTTCAATCAAAGTAGAACGGCGGATTTTGAGCGCGCCGAGTCCTGGGTAGCTCCATTCGCTGAAGATGGGATCCTTCTCGTCGGGCGGCACCTTCCAGGTGCGGGCCATGGCGTCGGCAAGATGCACGGTCACGGCCAGGGCGTGGTTGGCTGGGTCCGCCCCGCGCAGATTGTAGGGCTCCCGGAAGTTTGCGACGGCCGGGGCCAGGCTTTTGAAGATGTCGAAGTAGCGTAGGGTGTGGGCGCCCACGTCTTCCTGGGCCACACCGAACATATCCCGCTCGAGCATCATGCGGCCGAGAACGGGGATATCCTGCTTATCCATCTTTTCTTCGAACTCGGCGTACTTCTGGCTTTCGAACCATGCCGCCAGGTGCAGCTTGCCCGCGTGGGCCAGCATTCCCGCCATCATGGCTGTTTTGGGAGTGATGCCTTGCACCTTCTCTCCCAGGAAATAGGCTACGGTCCCGGTGCGAACGGCTCTTCCCCAGACGGCCTTGAAGTAGGGCTCGAGCTTCTTCAGCCCGTTATTTTTGCTGTAGCGGTGGAAGCAGAGGTCAAAATACACGCCAGCGGCATAGGCGGATTCGGAATACTCGAGCTTATTGCGTACATAGAGATCTTCGGCCTCCATGGCGCGTTTGAGATAGTCGCCCGGGGAAATCTCGAT
>DATBTF010000176.1:0-18916 GCA_036559405.1 Bdellovibrionota bacterium | reverse complement strand
CAAAAAAAGAGAGGTGGTTACGACGTACACTACAGCGAAACTCTTGAGGATTCAATCCACGGATAGGATGCAGCGGCCCAAAAAGCTGACACTCTTGGTCATGCCGGGCAATCCTAAAACCGTTCCCCTTGAATGTTGATGGGGATTTGAATTTCCCAGTGAGGCATGGCCTGGAGCTTGCGAATCGCTAGCTCCCATGCCCGCAAATTGCCCCCATTGTGCTGATTCGAATGTCACTGGTTCACATTATGTGCGCTTTGGGTTCTTTTACCGAACCGGTGACTCAAGGTGGATCCAGCGCTATCGCTGTAAGGGGTGCTTAACCACATGTTCGAATGCCAGCTTCAGTCGGTGGTTTAAGCATAAGAAGAGGCTCAAGAACGCCGCCCTGAGAAGGCACTTCGCTAGTGGAGGATCACTGCGTCGTGCTGCTCGCAATCTCTGCCTTAACCCTAAAACCGTGGCTCGCAAGCTCTTGGCTCTTGGCTTTGAGGCGGAAGCTGGGCTTCGAAGAAGTAACTTCATCTCCACCAAGGCAATAGTCATTGAGTTCGATGATATGGAGACCTTTGAGCATACGAAGTGTAAACCGATCTCGATCACTCTGGCCGTTGAGAGCAAAACAAGGAGGATCTTAGGCCTGGAAGTATCGACGATGCCGGCCAAAGGAATGCTGGTAGAGAAGGCCAAGAAGTACGGACCAAGAAAGGATGGGAGGAGGGAGGCAAGGAGAGGACTCTTTCGCCATCTGCGAGAGATAGTTTCTGAAGAAGCGCTGATAAAATCGGACGCAAATCCTCACTACCCAGGAGACGTGAAGGAATTCTTCCCTCGTGGGACTCACAGAACATACGAAGGTAAAAGAGGATCGCTTGGAGGCCAGGGCGAGCTCAAGAAGGTCAGATTCGATCCCCTTTTCAGTCTTAATCATACGTGCGCGATGTTTCGAGCGAACGTGAACCGACTATTTCGAAAAACCTGGTGTACGACCAAACGAATCGAATATCTCAAGGCCCATCTATACCTCTACGCCCAGTACCACAACGAACATCTGGGATAAAAACTAACCCAAGTAAGAGAAGCCGCAAAAAGAGACTTCCCTCAGCCTCTTATCAACATCCAAGGGGAGCGGTTTTAGGCTGCCTTTGGCGGCTTGGGCACCTTGGGCACGGCCATCTGGACTTTCTTGCCGCCCGGTCCGGGGGCCGCAGGCGGCATGGGCGCGATTCCCGGCTTGGGCGGAACTGCCATTGGGGGAGGAGTGAGTTCGGTATCCTGCTCCGGCACGAGAGCGGGGCTTTCGTGCGCGTCCAGCATGAGCTGGCTGTTTCCCGAATTGCTTTCCGCGCTTATTGAATCCATCGGGCTGCTGGTCATATCGTCGGTCTCGATGAGGCCCGACGAGGTGCTCTGGAACGAAAGGTTGCGCTGGAAGTCGGAAGGGTTGGTGGCGAAGGCAAGCGCCGTTTCCATGTCGATGATCTCGCGGCGTACGAGGTCGCCCAGGTGCTGGTCGAAGGTCTGCATGCCGGAGACTTCCTTGCCCTTTTCAATGAAGCCGGGAATTTCGGAGGTCTTTTCCTGGTTGATGATGCACTCCTGGATGCCGAGGTTGTTGATCATGATCTCCTGGGCCACGATCTTGCCGCCAGTGGTTACGGGAATGAGGCGCTGGCTGATCACGGCGTGGAGGTTGTCGGCGAGGCGGATGCGGGCGCTGGCCTGCTGCTCGGCGGGGAAAAGGGAGATCAGGCGGCCGATCGTCTTCATGGCGTCGGATGTGTGCACGGTGCTGAACACAAGGTGGCCGGTTTCGGCGGCCTTGAGGGCGATGTCGAGGGTCTCGATATCGCGCATCTCGCCCACGAGAATCACGTCGGGATCCTGGCGGAGCGCGCTTTTCAGGGCCACGGCATAGTTGGCGGTGTCGCGGCCGATTTCACGCTGGGAGATGCGGCTCTTTTTCTGCTGGTGGAGGAACTCAATCGGATCTTCCACGGTGAGGATGTGCAGGGCTTCGGTATCGTTGATGTGGTCGATCATCGCGGCGAGGGTGGAGCTTTTTCCCGACCCAGTGGCGCCGGTCACGAGGATGAGGCCGCGGGCGGCGGAGGCGATTTTTTTCAAGGTGTCAGGCAGGCGAAGCTCAGCGATCGTGGGAACCTTCTGCGAGATCACACGCAGAACGGCACAGCGGCCGGCCACGGTGCGGTAGATGTTGAAGCGGAAGCGGCCGAGACCTTTCACCTCGAAGGAGCCGTCGTAGTCCTGGGATTCGGCGAAGGTTGCTTTGGCTTTGGGGTCGGTGATCATGAACTGGCAGAGCGCGGTCAGCTCCTCGCCGGTGAAGGGGGGGAGGGTTACGCCCATGAGCCCGTCGGCACCCACGCGGATCGAGGGAGGCATGCCCGTGGCGAGGTGGATGTCGCTCGCGCGGTGTTGCACCGCGAACTGCAGGAGCTGGAGGAATTTCTTTTCGAGCTCGTTCATAAGGCAGAGGTCTCCCACCAGATTTTTCGGTAGTTCAGGCGGGAGAGTTGAGCCCTTATTGCAGGGGAAAAGGCTTTTATTTTGCTTTAATTACCGGAACTTGCGGGAACTAGCTCAAGGGGCCGGGCAATGGTTTCCGGTGGGGGAAGACGTTCTCCCAAACGAGGCAGGAGGGCCCTGAGTTCCGCCTCGTTCTCCAAGCGTTTCACCAGATCGAAATCTTTAAAATCGCCATGTTGAGAAGCATACCTCAGCCACTGCTTCACTCGTCGGAGTGCATAAAAAGGGTTGTCAGATACAGGGGCGCTGACCGCCAGGAAACGGGCGAGCAGGGACCGCCATTCCGGAATGCTCGTGCGTAGGGACACGTCAGAAGCCGGGAGTCCCAGTTCACACGCTGCCAGCAGGGGAAGGTTGGGATTCGCGAGCGCACCCCGGCCCAGCATGAAGTGCTCGCAGCCCGTCTGCTCGCGGCAGGCGCGGAGATCTTCGATCGTCCAGAGATCGCCGTTCGCGATCACGGGAATGCCGAGCCGCCGGTTCACCTCGCCGATCGGCCCCCAATGGGCAGGGGGCATATAGCCCTGCATCTTGCTGCGGCCGTGGATCGTGATCCAGGACGCCCCGCCCATGGCGGCGCGTTCGCTATTCTCGTGGACAGGATCGTGGCTGTCCCAACCTAATCTTAGCTTCGCGGAAACAGGCAGGTGCGCGGGCACGGCCTGGCGTACGGCTCGCACAATTTCTTCGATGCGGTGGGGGTACTTGAGAAGCGTGGCCCCTCCATCGTGGGAGTTCACGGTGGGGGCGGGGCAGCCGAAGTTGAGGTCGATGCCCTGGGCCCCGAGTTCTACCGCGAGCTTGGCTGTCGTCGCCAAACGTTCGGCATTTCCGCCCAGCAACTGCAGGGAGACGGGCATGCCGCTGGCGGTGCGGGAGTTCGTTCCCAGTTCCACCATATGCCTTTGGATGATGCGTTTCGGGGGCACGAGCTGGCTGACGCGCAGGAATTCCGTCACGCAATGGGTGAAGCCGCCCCGCTCGCTCATCAGCGCGCGCATGGGGGCGTCGGTCACGCCCTCCATGGGGGCGAGCACCAGGGCCGGCTGGCCTTTTCGGATCCAAAAGCCGTTCATGAGGGCTTTGTAGCCTGTTTCGGGGCTGCGCGACAAGGGTGGCGCATGTTAATAGGGGCTAATGGTTTCCCGCATCTCCACCGACGACTGTATGCCTTTGAGATCCAAGGTGCTGCGTCCCTTTCATCCCCTCGAAGACTGCCGCTATCCTCTCGATGGCGAGGCCGTGCATTTCGGCGCCTTTCACGACACTGCGCTGGTTTCCATCGTGACGGCGCATCCCGAAGACCACGAGCTGTTCCCGGCCAAAGGCCAGTGGCGCATCCGCGGGATGGCCACGGAACCGAGCCTCCAGAGCAGTGGCTTTGGAAGCAAGGTGCTACTGGCATTGCTCGAATGGGGCAAAAGCGAGCGCCTGCCGATGTTCTGGTGCAACGGCCGTGAGGCGGCGATTCCCTTTTACCTGCGCCACGGTTTTACGGTCGAAAGCGAGCTCTTCGATATCAAGGGCATCGGCGCGCACAAGGTGCTCAAGCGCCTCTTATGAAGCTCAAGGTCGTCGTCCAGGACAAAAACTATATCGCCGTTCACAAGCCCTCGGGCTTCGTGACTTATGCCGATTCGCCCGGGCAGAAGGGCGCGAAAGAAATTCTGGAGAAACAAATCGGAAAAAAACTTTTCCCCGTTCACCGCATCGACAAAGATACCTGCGGGATTCTGGTGTTCGCGCTGAGCGATATGGTAGCGCGGGAGCTTACGGCTTTATTTCGTTCCCGCGTGGTGAAGAAGCAGTATCTCTGCGTAGTACACGGACAAACCGCCGAGAAAGGCGTGATCGATACGCCGCTCGAGAAGCATAAGGAAAAAGGCAGCGAACCCGCGGTGACGGAGTTTACGCGCTTAGGCGCGATCGAAGTCGAGTGGGAAGGGGAGAAGCGGAGCTATTCCCTCGTTCGCTGCGAGATGAAGACGGGCCGCTACCACCAGATCCGCCGGCATATGAAATCCATCGGCCATCCTTTGTGCGGCGATCCGGAATACGGCAATGGCTGGGACAATCGGGAATTTGAAAAGCGGTTCGGTGTCACGCGTACGCTTTTGAGCGCGGTAGCGGTGAATTTTCCCGACCGGGCCAAGCAGCAGATGGTGCGTTTAAAAACTTCGCCGGATCAAGATTTTGTGAAGGTGTGCAAAGAGTTCGGGTGGGGTGTCTAAGGCGGAAGGATGACCGAAATTCGTCTTCCGGGTAAAATAGGCCTGCGCGTACAGCGAATTAGAGTGGTCGATCAAGGGCGGCAGGTTTGCTAATCCTCGGCTAGAGGTAGCCATGTTTAATGCGTTAAATTATACTAAGAAGCTAGAGTCCGCGGGCATTCCGAGAGAGCATGCAGAAGCGCATGCGCAGATGATGGCGGAAGTTATCGAGGATAATTTGGCTACGAAGCAAGATCTTAAAGAATTGGAGTACCGCTTGATCATCAAGCTGGGCACCATTATGGGAGTGCTGTTCACTCTTACTGTCGCGATCTTGGGTTTTTTGA
The DNA here is from genome assembly GCA_036559405.1 of Bdellovibrionota bacterium. GTDB lineage: Bacteria > Bdellovibrionota > UBA1018 > CAIPTA01 > CAIPTA01 > JAKFYM01. The sequence continues at coordinate 13,809 of DATBTF010000176.1, read as the reverse complement.
TTCGGTTGAAATAGAGTCTGGACTTAGGCGCCCGTGATTTCGGAAAGTTCTAGCTTCGTCCGGTTCTCGTCTCCCGGGAAGGTTCGCTTCAGCAGCAAGGCCAGCAGCGTATAGACCGTATCCATGTTCAGAACTGCCTCGGCGGGCAGCTTGGCAATGTCTAGCTCTTTAAAGTTCAGCGGGCATACATCGCGCACGCGCGTATTTTCGTCTTCCACTTCCAGCGGACGCATCTGCAGGGGAGCGCCATGCGAACGGCAGACCAGCGGTCGTGCTTCGTAAACCAAACAGGCGCCACTCACCGAAAGAAAATTACAGCGCTTGCCTCCGTGGGGGTTCTCCCGCTCCGTGGCTTCGATCTCGTTGCGCACGGAAGGATGGGAAAGCAGAAACTGCTTCAGCGCCTCTTTCTCCAGCCGGTTTACTTTAATGCCCGGCTTGCAGCAGGAGTGGCAGCCGTTCCGGCACGCAAACTGGGAGGAATAGCGCCCGTGGATTTCGGAAAATTTGGAGTCGAGCCGCGCGCAGAGCTCGCGGTATTGGGAAAGGTCCACGCTCAATGGTTTGCGCCCTGCTGGTTTTCCTGCTCTTTGTCCTGTACCAGGCTGAAGAGGGGCACTTCCACTTCGAAGAACTCGCCATTGTCGCGCATCAGTTTGTAGCTGCCGCGCATCGACCCGAAGGGCGTGGGCAGGGGACAGAAGCTGTCGTAGGTGAAGCTGTCGCCCGGTTTCAATCTTGGTTGTTTGCCGATCACGCCGGGGCCCTTCACCTCTTCCACACGTCCGAGGGCATCGGTGATCACCCAATGTCTGTGCAGCAGCTGCACGGCTTCGGGATTCTCGTTTGTGATCGTGATTTCATAACCAAAAAGGTACTGGTTCATCGCCGGCACGCTTTTGTCGGCGATATAGTAGTTTTCTACATCGATGCGAACGCCGTTGGTGCGTTTGGTTCTCATGGACTACTTCCTGGCCTTTTTGGCGGTCTTTTTTGCCTTGGTTTGCTTCTTCGTCGCCGGCTTCTTTTTCAAGGAATCCGTCTGGCTGGAGCCGATGGTATAGGTTTTCCCGCAGTATTCACAGCGGATCTCGGTCTCCGCGACATTCTGTACATTGCCTTCCTTCTCTTCCTGCGATTCCAGCAGAGCCAAGGCACGAGCCGCCCGCTGTACCGTGCAGTTGCAGCTGAAGGCCACGCGCTGGGTCATCACGATCTCAGGGTCCGGCTCGCCCGTGATCAGGCGGAGCATGTCGGTGGTCATCTGGCTGTTGCGGAGCTGCCAGCGGGAGATCGGGCCCAGGGCCTGCATCTGCCGGTCCCAGCGCAGAAGCGCGTCGTTTAGCTTCTGCTCGGTGGGCTGCGGAAGGATGTGCACGAGGTAGGCGAGGGCCGAGCGCACCCGGAACTTGGTCTTTTTTTCGTCGTCCCAGTCGATCAGCACGGACAGATTGATGCCGCAGTTCTTCTGCTCGCTCTGTTCGAGATATTCCACGACATCGTCGCTCACGAGGCCCTTGGAATTCACGATGCTGGTGGTGCCGAGCGTGCCTTTGGACCGGCGGATCTGGAGCAGGCCTTCGCCGAGCGAGGTTTCGTAGTCCGTGACGCGCGGGCGGGGATCGCGGATCGTGCCGCGCACTTCCCCGATTTTTTTGGCCTCGGCGAAGAGATGGCCGAATGGGCCGCCGCACATCCACTGGAGCGAAAGCGACTCGTTCCCGTCGGAATCAGCCAATGCCTGAAGAAGGAGTGCCGCCATCATCGACTGCCCGAGGTGCTTGGTGGCCGGCGGCCAGGAGCCCAGGCGTTCCATTGACTCCTGCACGACGGCGGTGGCGTCGAGGGCGTAGACCACGGCCTCGCCGTTTTCGCTGATCGCTTTTTGCAATACGTCGTTGTGCATCGCGGGCTCAGAGAGAGTTGGCTACCAATTTAGCAGGAATCCGCGCTTTTGGCACCCGGATGGGGAACCACTCCCGCACATCGAGGTCGAGGCCTTCGCCATGCATGAAGTTGTAGAGTGCTTTGCGCAAGCCCACGCCCAGGGAATCATGATCCGCGCAATCCTTCTCGCGGTAGTGGAGATCGTTTTCGGCGAAGCGGCCGTGCATGAGTACTTTTTTAGAGGGAGGCAGTACTTCAATCCCGAATTTCTCCGGATTCCGGCCGACCGGGCTGTGCACGGTGGCGGAGAAGCGGTGCCAGAAGCCGCTCTGCAGGCACTCTTCCTGGAAGAGCTGGCGCACCACCTCGAGGCTGTCCACGGTTTCCTGGGCCGTCTGCGTGGGGAATCCGTACATGAGGTAGGCATGCACGAACACGCCCGCCTGTTGGAAGGCGCGGGTTACGCGCGCGACCTGTTCCACTGTGACACCTTTCTGGATGAGCTCAAGAATGCGAGGCGAGGCCACTTCGAGGCCGCCCGTCACGGCGATACAGCCTGCCTGCTTCAAGAGTTTTGTGAGTTCAGGGGTGAAGGTTTTGTCGAAGCGGATATTGCCCCACCAGGAAAAATCACTCCCTCGTTTTATTAATTCTTCGGAAAGGGCTTTCAATAGCGCCGGAGGCGCGGCCTCGTCCACGAAGTGGAATCCTTTGCTTCCGGTTTCCCTGGCGATTTTTTCCATTTTGTCGGCAATCGCGGCCGCTTTTTCCGCCTCGTAACGCCCGATATAGTCGAGCGAGGTGTCGCAGAAGGAGCACTTCTTCCAGTAGCAGCCGTGCGCGAGTGTGAGCTTGTTCCAGAAGTAGCCGCTCCAGAGGCGGTTGACGGGATTGAGCATCTCGAACATCTTCACGTATTCGCCCACAGGCAGGCCCGCATAGGTGGGTGTTCCGGTTTCGGGGAACGGGATGTCTTTTTCCTTTCCGTCCTTCGCGAAACGAACCGCTTCTGAGTCGCGGTAGTAGGTGCGGAAGAGGTCTTCTTTCTTCCGCTTGCCCGCAAAAAATTCCAGAAGACACAGGAGCGGGCGCTCGCCATCGTCGATGGTCACGTAGTCCACGTAGTCAAAGAGCCGGGCATCCTCGAGGCTGCGCAGCTCCGTATTGCAATACCCGCCTCCTAAAAGCACCGGCAGCTTTTTCTTTTTGAGGAACTTGCCCATCCGCAGGGCGCCGTACACCGTTCCGGAAAAGGGAATGGAAATCCCCACGGCATCGGGCTTGTGCTTTTTCACAAGGTCGGCGGTGATCTCTTCGAGGAGCTCGTCCACGAGAGTGGGGGAGCGTTCGAGCTCCGACTGCAGGAGATCAAAGCTCGGCTGCGAGGCCGCGAGCTTTTCGCCATAGCGGGAAAATTCGAAGCGGGGGTCGGCCCCGAGCTTCACGTAGTCGGCGAGGTCGTCGAGGTAGAGGGAGGCGAGGTGCTGGGCGCGATCCAGTTCCGGCAGCGCCAAAAATTGATCCAGCAGGGCCCCAGGCTCCTGCAGAGGAACGAAGCGCGGGCCTTCTGGAAGCAGCTCGCGCTTGGCGATCTTTTTGCTGAGGGAGCCTTTTTTCTGTGCCTTCCCTTGCAGAAAGGCCACTGCATCTTCCACCGTCGCGGCATAGTCGTCGTAGGCTTCGAGAAAGAACTTCAGTTCACCCGGAAGCTTCTTCAATTTCTTCACTTCCTTCTTCAGCCTTGCCAATCCTTCTTTCGAAAACAGTCGCAGCACCAGCTCGAGCGCGGGATCGGCCTGCACCGTTTGCACGGACCCATCGGGGAAATGCCCATCCAGAAAACCCTTGAGGTAGGCTGTGGCCGGATAAGGCGTATTGATTTGCACCATGGGTGCTGTGAGCAGCAGGAGCTTCATCGGAGGCATTTCTATAGCAGATTTCATGCGCCGCGCCAATCGTGATCCACTCCTGACAAAACCAAATAAACTTTGGTTTTCCGTCCTTTACCTCCCATACTGAACTTAACGCGTGGGGGCGTTGGGAGGACCTTTGGAGGGACCTTTATGACTAGATATCTCACCGTATTCACCAACAAACGGATGCTGATCAGTTTGCTCCTGGGCTTCTCCGCCGGCTTGCCGCTGGCCTTGGTGGGATCCACCCTCCAGGTTTGGCTGGCGCGCGAAAAGGTGGATATCACGACCATCGGCTATATGGCGCTCGTAGGCCTGCCTTACTCGTTCAAATTCATCTGGGCGCCCTTTATGGACAATATCCGCCTGCCCTTCCTGGGCCTGCGCCGGGGCTGGATGGCGCTCGCCCAGATCGGTCTTTTCCTCGCCACGGTGGGCCTGGCCTACGCCAATCCGGCCACGAATATGCCGCTCGTTTCCCTGCTCGCCTTCCTGGTGGCTTTCTTTTCTGCCAGCCAGGACATCGTGATCGACGCCTACCGCTCGGAGATCATCCAGGACGAAAAAGAGCTCGGAGCGGGGGCCGCCTCTTATATCGCCGGTTACCGCATCGCCATGGTGATCTCGGGGGGCGTGGCCCTGGGCATCGCCGATGCCTTCGGCTGGACGTATCTCTACCTGGCCATGGCGGCCTTGAACCTCATGGGTCTCGCCACCGTTCTCTGCGCGGCCGAGCCCAAGGTGAGCCGCCGCCCCAAGGCCACCAATGTGTACGACACCATGGTGGTGCCGCTCATGGACTTCCTCAAACGCAATGGCGCCATGGAGATCATCATCTTCGTGATGGTCTACAAGCTCTCGACTCTCATGGCCACGGCCCTGACCTCGAAGTTTCTCGTCGATCTGGGCTACTCCAACACTATGATCGGCGCCGTGAACAAGGGCGCCGGCCTGATCGCGACGATCGCGGGAACCTTGGCCGGGGGCTCGCTGATGGCCAAGCTCGGGCTGAAGCGTTCGCTTTTCGTGTTCGGAATCGTGCAATCCGTGATCGGGATCACCTTCTTCCTGCTGGCGCGCACGGCTTCCCATGCCGAAGAGCTGCGCAACATCTGGCTCGTGATCGTGGTTTGCCTCGACAACTTCATGATGGGCATGGGCACGGCTGCGCTCACCGGCTTCATGATGAACTTCTGCCGCAAAGGCTATACGGCCACGCACTACGCCCTGCTTACGAGCGTGATGGCCGTGCCGCGGGTGATCCTGATCGCCCCGGCCGGCGTGATCGTGGCGGCGATCGGCTACGACTGGTTCTTCCTGCTCACGGTTCCGCTCGCCATCCCCGGCCTCTTGCTGCTCAACCGCTACAGCCATTGGGAGAGCGAGAGCGGAAGCGGGGCGAACAAGGTGGCCACCCTGGATCTGGCGCTGCTCGCCCTGCTGATGGTCTCGCTGCTCAGTCTTTCCGCTGGCCCGATCTGGACCTGGCTGGGCCTGAGCCAGATGAGCACGAAATCCGCCGTGGTGGGCGCTATCGGCGTGCTTGTGGTGGTGGTGGCGGGGCTGGCGAAGCCCTACCTGAACCTCAAAAAGCTGAAGCTGGCCTAAACCGGCGTTTTGCAACCTAACATTTCTTAATTTGACGTAAGGCGTCAACTTTGCTAGTTCTCCCTGCCTCGAAAACCTTTTGGGAGAACTATATGAAGTGCTTCTTTGCCCTGCTGGCCCTCGCTCTTTTCGCTTCCGCCCCTGCTTCCGCCAAGGAAGAAACGTGGAAACTCAAATGCAAATGGGACCGCGAAATCTCCCAGCCTTCTCCCGCCTTGAAGCTTTCGGTGGAGAAGTACAAGTTCAGAAATCGCGACACAGGCAAACGGGAAGTGGAGTACAGCATCGTGGTCCGTCTCAAAAACGTGGACGAGGAACCTGTGGTGCTGAAGCTCGAGCCCGCTGGCAGCGGCGACGATGACTATTCGGAGTACCGGTTGGTGGATCGTACCAGCCGGCTGCCGATCCAGGGCGCCTATATTCACGAGGATTTCGAGTGGGCGCGGGTGATCGACAGCGACGGCTACGGCTCCTACGGCTGTAAATAGCCCGTATTTAAATCTTCAAAAACTGCAGCGCGCGCTTGGCCCAATTCTGGGAAAAGGCGCGCTCGTCCATGCGGTTGAGCTCCGGGATCAATCCTTTGCTCAAAGTCTTGCCGTCTCTGGCCGGAAGGTAGTTCAAAAGATTCGCCGGCCCGCCCGGGAAATTTTGCTGTAGTCCTCTCAGGGCTCTGGCGTATCCATAAAGCGGCACTTTAGGGGAGGAGAGCTTCGTAAATCCGTCGAGAAGCGCTTGCGCCACCTCGGCCTTTTCCTCGTTTGTGAGCTCTTTGCTTCTTGCGACTACTTCTCCCCAGGAATCAAAAAACGGCCCGAGGGGTAAAAGGAAATCGATGCTTCTCCTGAGACACTTCGGCTTTCTTAAGGGATAGTGCCGGTGATTTTCGCTCGCCATGAACGCTTTGTTCAAGGCGCCGGCTTCCAATAGGTTTTCCTGGAGGGGACCAAAGGCGGAATTCCTTTCGTGTCCGAGCTTGTAGGCGGCCTTTCTTAAAGCATCACCCTCGGGCAGCTCCCACTTGTCGATCACGCGGTCGAGGTCGCCCAGGTTATGGGCGATCGCGGTGCATGCCTCGAGCAGACCCACGCCCTCTTTGGCCTTCTTCAGGTTTAAAAACAAGAGTGCCTCTGTCCGGGCTTCTTCGACGATCCGGCGCAGTACCTCGGCCGCCAGGCCAGGCTTTCTATCCCGATGCGCGCTATAAGCTCCCACGGCCACGCTGAACCACTCGCCCTGGTGGCCGCAGACGTATTCGCCCGCCAGCTCCCGGTAGCGTTTGGTTACGGGGCGGAAGTCCCAGGCCAGCGAGGCGAGTGCATGCTCGGCCATTTTGGTCGAAACGTCGGCCGGGAGTTCGGGATGCCAGAGATGTTTGCGGATCTGGTTGTCGACATCCGTGGGCACGAAGGTGGCCACGGTCGAATAATGAGCGGATAAGCAGAGGGAGAAATAGTCGAAGTGGGAAAGGGTGAGCTTGCCGCTTTTCAGGCGGTCGAAGGCCTCTAAAACGACCGTCGTGTAAGGGGTGAGGGGAGAGCGGTTTTTCACCAGCCAGGGCGCGGTATTTTCCACGTGCTGGAGCAGGATGTCCGGGCTGATCCCTCGTTCCATGGGCGTTATTTGCCGACGATTTCTTCGACGGCTTTCACCAGAGGTTCGACATCGGTCTTCTGGAGACCGAGCAGCCATTTGCGGTCGGGATAGATCACGGCCGCGATGCCGTTTTCACACTGATCGAGGCAGCCGGCATTGTTTACCCGCACGGATCCGGCGGGGAATTTCTTGCAGGCCGCCTTCACGGCGTCGCGCAGCTCGGCCGAACCCTTATGGGCGCAGCTCGGGCGCTTGCCGTCCGGCCCGCGGTCGTTGGTGCAAACGAAGAGATGTGCTTTGTAGTTGGGTTCCATACCTTTCTCCGGTTTGCCTGGAATCGGCGAAAATGGCAACTTGAAAGGATGGGGTTGAAGCGTCCTTTATTATTCGGTTCTTTGGCTTTCCTTCTTTTGGCCCCGGCGCAGGCCGAGTGGAAAAACTCGATCAATGCCGACTTCACCGCCGAAGCCATGCACTGGAACCATTCCCTCCTGGCGGATAAAAACCAGACCCACGGGATCTTCACGCTGAAAACTCCGGCCACTCTCAAGAACGGCCGCACTTTAAGATTCCGTTTCCTGCCCTGGCTCCAGTACGACCCCTCTGGCGCCACCAAATACGACCAATTTTTCTGGGACATGCAGGAAGGCTATATGCAGCTGCAGAGCCTGCCTTGGACATTGCAACTCGGCTGGAACGTGCAGACTTGGGGCGATACGGATGTGTTCAACCCGCTCGACGTGGTGAACGCCCGCCGCTACCAGGATCCTTTCCGCGCCGAGAAGCTGGGAGCCGCCACGGTGCTGCTGAAGCGGGAGTGGGAGAGTTTTTTCGTGGAGGCGATTTATATCCCCCGCCAGCGGGAGACCTACCTTCCCGGCACGAGCAGCCGCTGGCTGCCCCGCACGGTGTATAAGAGCCGCAAGATCGAAGGAACTCCTGTCGGCAGCGCCACGCTCTCCGGTGTTGTGAATCTGCCCAGCGACGTGCGCTACAATTTCAATAAACCCACGGTGCTCAGCGCCGCCCTGAACGACAACTTCGGCGCCCGGGTGAAGTTCCGCCTCGAGGGCTTCGACTGGACGATCGCGGGCTTCCAGGGCGCCGCCACCACGCCCTCCGTGAACCTCGACACCTTCAATTTCACCAACCCCATTCTTCCGGGCGCTACGGCCCTCGATATCACAGTGGCTCCGGACGTCTGGCTCAAGGCGACCTATTACAAGACGCGGATGCTGGGCACGAGCTTTGTGAAGGTGCTGGGAAATGTTCTCTTGAAAGGAGCTTCGGCGCATACCAATGTGCTTTCTTCCGCGGCCGAAGGAGTGTTGCCGAAAGAGAGCTGGGAGAATGTGCTGGGAGCGGAGTTTACCTTCGGGCTGGGTGGGGGCGCGATGACGGTGCTTGGCCAAGGCACGTATATCGGCCGCAAAGAGAAGCTCGATACCAACTCCGTATCGCTCGCGCGGATGTTCGACCGGGCCGCGATGACCGGCCTGCGCTGGTCGCCGAGCGACCGATTTGCCGTGCTCGCTTCCTTGCTGCACGACCTTCACTACCAGGGGGATCTTGTGCACGCCGATGTAAGCTACAAGATCGCCGACGGCTGGATCGCCAAGGCGGGGGGCGACCTGCTTTCGGGCCGTCCGGAAACGCCGATCGGCACTTATGGCGCGAACGATCGCGTCTATATCTCCATCAATCTGCAGAAGTAGTTTATTAAGCGAAAGTCTATTTTTTCCGGACGTTGAGCTTCTTGCCGTTGCTGGTTCTCACCAGGTCCGCGGCCTTGGCTCCCACCTTGAGGTTGAAGTTGAGCTTCAGCACGTTGCCTTGTTGCAGGTTCCAGCCCTGGGGCACGAGTTTGAGGTTTTTGCCGATGGTAAGGTTCGGCACCGTCATATTCAAACCTTCGGTGCTGAGGGAGCTCGCCGAGGCGCGGGCGATGGTATGGATCGCGATCCGGGTGACCGGATGGCGCTCGTCGATATAGGACTGCGCGAAGGCGTAGCTCGCCTCCTGATCGGACGAATTGATCTTGAAGCGGATGGAGCCATCTTCGCCCAGGCTCAGCGTGGTCGGTCCGCTGAAGCGGGTGCGGAATTCCACGTAGGGGGAGTAGATCCCGTCGATTGGAGAAAACATCCGGATTGAGAGCGGCATGGTGAGATCGCCCTGGATCGTTCCGCCTTCGCCCGCCTTTTCATTTTCAAAGCTCGGCGGCCCAAGCGGCTGGAACTGGAAGAGAAAGGTGGTGTCTTTCGGGTAGCGCATCAGATCGGGCCAGGCATAGAGCTGCTTCCAGCGCGATTGCATGAGCGATTGGAAGGAGGGGATCTCGGGCGAGCGCATCACATACTCGAGGGCGCCGGAGAAATACTGGCCCATCATCAGGGCGCGCAGGGCGGCGAAGGGTGCCAGGAGCTGGGGAGCTTCCTGAGGCACGAGTGCCGTACCCTCGGGCAGGGGGAAGTCCTGCACGATCTCCTGGTCCTTGGCCACGAAGGGATATTCGAAGCGCAGCTTGCCGGCGACGACGAGGCCGCGGCTGCCGGCCCGGTTCTCCGTCACGCTTTTGGGCTCGTAGAACATCTTCACCTGCTCGCTGCCGGTGGGGATTTCCTGCTCGCTCATCAACACGAGGCTTACGTCCTTGCTCCAGCGGGCGAACTGCTCGTTCAGGGTGGCGCCGAACGCATCGTGGAGGTTTTCGAAGCTCGAGAGGTATTCGAGCACTTTTGTTTTCACGTCTCCCTGCAGGGCCTCGGCGCAAACCATATCGTTCAGCTGCCAGCTGTCGGAGTTCCAGTCGATATTGTAGTCGGGCATGGAAAGCTGGATCTGGTCGTTCTCCACTTCGGCGCGCACCCGGGCGGATACCTTGGCGCTGCCCTCGGGCAGATGGAGGGAAACATTGTTGCAGGTCACCGTGGTGGTGCCGATTCCCGTACCGCCTCCGGGAATATGGATGACGGTGCGGATCATGATATTCAGCTGGGTCGCGCTCACGGTGGCCGAAAGCTTATCGCTCTTCAGTTCCCACTCGCGATGCTCAGGATCGACGCGCTGGGGGACGGGGAAAAAGTAGTCAGCGTCGACATTCAGGCCGATCACCTGCACGCGCAGGTCGGGTGTGAGCTGGGTATCGACGTTACCCGCCGGTATTTGTTTGTGGCCCTGGAGGCTCTGCCAGAAATCATTGATTAAGTTGTCGAAGAGAGCTTCCGTTAAATGTAACTGGAACTCACTTTTGATCTGCAAACGGGCCTGCGCAGGAAGCGAAAGGGCGAGCGAAACCAGGAGGGCGAGCGTGGTCTTCATAAATTCCTTCAGGGAAGCAAAAAACCCGATTGACTTAGTACGTTTTGTAATGTTAACATAGCTTAACATTTAGGCAAGGACTTTTATTCTGTGCGTCATTCGGGGGTTCGGTTTCCATGTCTGAGACACAAGTGTCTGAAAAAACTAAGTTTTTATTGAAATATTCGAAGCGACTCTCCCTCCTTATAATGGCCGTCTTCTTGGCCCTGGGAGTCGCGTCGGCCCTATCTCTCCATAAGCTACGGATGGAGTATTCGGTTAAGCAGTTCCAGCCCCCCCACCATGAGCTGATCGAGATCGACGCCAAGCAGAGGGCGCGCTTCCAACTCCCTGAATATGAGCCCATTTTCGCCCTTGTGACCCTCGAAGACCGCCTCCCTGGCACCTGGCTCGAGCTCGAGCGGGTGGCCAAGCTAAAGGCCCTGGTAGAGGGCCTGGAGAAGCGGGAAGGGGTGACCCGCGTGATCAGCCTGGCCACGATCGAAGGCGCCTCGTCTTCCAAAGAAGGGATCACCGTAGGACGCCTGCTCGAGCTGACGCCCCCCGAGAAATGGGCGGAGCGCGTGCTGCAGGATCCGATCCTCACTCCCCAGCTGATCACTCCCGACGCCCGCACCGCCGTGGTGGCCATCTGGATCGTGGAAGGCGCTTCCGACAAACTGAGCACGGCCATCCAGACCGAGGTTCGCAAAAATCTGGAAGACACTTTCCCCGGCACCAAAATCCGGCTCGGCGGCGTGCCCGCCGTGCAGATGGAGATGAGCAAGGTGCTTGGGCGCGAACTCACGAACTTCCTCTTTCTCTCGCTGGTTGCGAGCCTCTGCACCTTGCTGCTTTTCTTCCGCTCGCTCTCGAGCATCGTGATTCCGCTCGTGCTCATCGTGCTGGCCAACCTCCTGAGCCTGGGATGGATGGCGGCCGCGGGAATGACCTTCTCCGTGCTCACGAGTTCGCTTCCGGTGCTCGTGGCGCTCACCGTGGTTTCCATGAGCACGCATACGATGATGCGTTTCGCTTCCGACTGGCAGCTGGCGCTCCGATCGGGCGAAAATCCGAACCCGCTCCGCGTGCTCCTGCACTCCTATACCGGCCTGCTCGGCCCGAATACACTTACGGCGATCACCACGGCGATCGGCTTCTTCGCCATTTCCTTCGCCAACATCCCGCTCATCCGCCAGTACGGGATCTCGGTGGGCGTTTCGATTTTCGTCTGCTGGTTCGTGGTGATGGGCGCTCTCCTTCCTCTGCTCGCGCTCTTCCCCGTGCCGATCGTGCGCCACTGGACGGAAAAGCGTGCCACCTGGGCGGTTTGGGTGACTACCTACTACCGGGAAGTGCTGGTGGGTGTGGGCACGCTCTGCGCTTGCATGCTCTGGTTCGGGAAAGACCTCAACTGGAGCGCCCGTCTGTTCGACGATCTTCCGGAAAGCTATGAGTCGCGGGCAACCACGGAGTTCGTGGACCAGAAGCTCGGCGGCATGATTCCTTTCGATCTCATCATCGAAAAAGACGAAGAGAACGTCTGGAACGATCCCGCGGCGATCGCCAAGCTCGACCAGCTCGCCAAAAAGCTGCGCGCCACCAAGGGCATCGGCGCCGTGACGGGGCCGCAAGATTTTTTACGTGCCGCTGGTAAGGTGCAGGGCAGGGACCTCGCCTCCACCCGCCAGGAGGCTGCCGAATACGGCCTGCTCTACGGCTTCGCCGAGGAAAACATCTACAAGCGCTATCTCACTGTGGACGGCCGCGCCGCCCGCCTCAATATGCGGCTGAATGACATTCCCGCCGCCGAGATGACGAAGGTGGCGAAGGAGGCCAAGGCCCAGGCTGAGGCGATGTTCCCCGGCTGGAAAATCACTCCGGCGGCCATGGCCACTACCGTGCACGAGCTCAACAATGAGCTCTGCAAGGAGCTGATCTTCGGATTCTGGCAGGCGCTGATCGCCATTTCCGTGGTGCTGACCCTTGTCTTCCGCTCCGTGCGCTGGACGATCGTGGCGGCGCTTCCAAACCTGGTACCGGTGATCGTGCTCCTCGGCGCCATCGCCATCTTCGGCACTCCGGTGAAACCGGGCATCGCGCTCATCTTCTCGATCGCCCTCGGGATCTCCTTCGACAATACCGTCTACCTCCTCGGCCGCCTCCGCCTCTTGCGCGATAGGTCGAAACAGGGCGAGATCAACGTCATGAAAGCCTGGTACCAGGAGGGGAATCTTTGCCTCTTCTCGTCGATCGCTCTCGCGGCAGGGTTCCTCGTCTTCATGGCTTCCTTCTTCTCCGTCAATCAGCAGTTCGGCTTCTATATGGTCGTGGCCATAGCTGGCGGACTGATTGGCGACCTCGTGCTGCTACCCGCAATGCTTGCCGCTTTCCCCGGAATGGTGAAAGATAAGAAGATTGCCGTGGTGGCCTTCGCAAAAGGGCTGGAAAAACAGCCCGGTGAAGAACGCCTTGCAGCATAAGCCCTTCGGGCGTAGATAGTTATCCCCTGGATTTTTTTAAAGGAGATCCTTATGCGTACCTCTGCTTTTGTGGCCCTTCTGGCCAGCCTCGTTTCCGCCCCGGCTTTCGCCGCCACGGATGCGAAGGCCGTCCTCGATAAAGTTTCCAAGAACGTGAGCGCCACCGACGAAGTGGCCACGGTGAAGATGATCATCGTCGAAGCCGACGGCACCAAGAAGAACCGGGAGCTCGAGATCCGCCGCAAGGGGAAAGACGAAGACCAAAAAGTACTGGTGCGCATGCAGTCGCCCGCGGACCTCAAGGGCACGGCCCTCCTTTCGAAAAGCAAAAAGGGCGGTGATGGCGAGCAGTGGCTCTACCTGCCTTCGAACAAACAGACCCGCCGCATCCTTTCGAGCAAGAAGAGCGGCGCCTTTATGGATTCCGAGCTGAGCTATGAAGACATGGGCACGAGCTCCGACGCCCGCTACGAGAGCAAATTGGCTGGCAACAAAAAAGAGAGCGGGATGGATTTCACCCTGATCGAGAACACTCCGAAGGGCGAGAGCTCCTACGGCAAAACGGTTCTCTGGGTGGACAGCAAGAACAACCTCGTGGGCAAGATCGAGTACTTCGACAAGCACGGCAAGCCGCTCAAAATTTCCACCTTCTCGGGCTACGCCAAGTTCGACAACGTTTGGCGTGCCAAGAAGATCAGCGTGACCAATCTGCAGAACAAGCGCGGCACGGTGCTTGAGCTTTCGGGCATCAAGCTCAACAAAGGGCTGGACGATACGGAATTCTCGGAGAGCGCGCTCACGGAAGGCGATTAAGATTTAAGAGCGTCTATCTAGCCATATCTAAAAACAAAAAAATCTAGATCCGGTGGATCTAGATTTTTTTGTTTTTAGGGATCCGGTGGATCTGGGCTTTTTGTTTTTAGCTAGAACTCCATCTTGTTCGCCGGATTGAGCCCCTGGTAGGGATTGTCCTTGGTGCCGTCGACCTTGCCGGTCACGCCGAACATGAGCGGCGTCTTCTT
>DATBTF010000175.1:0-12400 GCA_036559405.1 Bdellovibrionota bacterium | reverse complement strand
AAGCGCAGGAGCTACGCGAGGAGCTCGGGCTGCAGGACCAGCCGGAGATCAAGCCCCAGGATCTGATACGCCGGAAACGCGTTCAAAGCGCCAAGAACATGAAAGAGCGCCTGCTCGAGCTCGACAAGGAAATCCTCGATGCCGAGGAAGAGGAGCAGGGCGACGCGTTTAGCGCCAACCATAAGGGCGGTGAAAACAAGGAAATCGCCCGCCGCAAGGGCGACCTCTCGGCAGAAAAGCTCACCGGCATCCGCCGCGCCCTCGATGGGGAAGAAGAGGTGGCTGAAGCTGGCGAGGAGATCGCCAAGCGGGTCAAGGGCAAGGAGCAGGAGAAAAAGGCGAAGGCGGGCAAGAAGGACCGTTATGTCTATATGCCCAAGACGGAGCTGCAGCCTCTGGGCAACGCCTGGGAAAATGCGGGCTCCTGCTATCTCTATGTCGATGCGAAAACCCGTTACAAAGGATTCGAGAAAATCGACGAGCTCATGCCGATGTGGTTCTATGTCGGCGATGAAGTGCCCAAACTCCTCGACAAAACCCAGCAGTGGCAATTCGTGGAGTCTCTCCCCCAAAAGGCCCTGACGGCCAAGGAACTTCCGTCCGAGGCGCGCGACTTCCTGCTGGGATTGCGGGAGCGCCTTCAGAAGGGCGGAGCCGAGGAAAAAGCCGATCCTTTCGACGCCCTCCGCTCGAAGCTCGGCTCCGAGGAAACGGAAGAGGCGGAAGAAGACAGCTCCGAAAATCTCACCGCCAAGAAAAAAGAGAAGCGCGGGGAAAGTGGCGACCCCTTCGACACCTTACGCTCCAAGCTCGGATCCGAGGATGCTGAAGAGACGGAGAATGAGGAAGAGAGTGGCTCCGAAGATTTCGCTGCCAAGAAAAAAGGGAAGCAGGCCGGCAAGGAAGGCAAGAGTGCGAAACCCTCCAGCGCCCTCGAACGCCTGAAGGCCGCACTGGATGACGATACGCCCCTCGATGAGGAAGAGCCTGGCGTTGCGGAAGAATGGATCACGCCTGACGAAACGGGCAAGCCCAAGGCGAAGAAAAAGAATTCTGCTAGCACCGACGAGAAGGAACAGCAAGAGCTGGCCCGTCTGAAAGACAACGTAGAAGCCGAGCTGAACGAGGAAGAGAGAAAAGAAAAAGTTGGTGTTGAAGCTGATGCGGAGTCGCTGGACCCGATGGAACGCCTGCGCGCAAGGCTCGAGGCGGAGTCCACCGGGGAAGAGAGTTCCGCGGAAGCCAAGTCCGAAAAACCGGAAAGCGAGCTGGAACCTTCCGGAGAGAAGAAGAAAAAGCAGCCGGCGGCGGAGGCCGAAACCGATCCTTTCGCGGCACTCCGCGAGAAAGTAGCAGGCGATGCGTCTGCGCCGGAAGCCAATGCTGAGAAAGCGGAATCCGAAGCCGCCTTCGAGAAAAAGCTCGACGACGATCCACGCCTTAAGAGCGAGGGCGTGAAGAAGTTCCTCGAGAAGCGCAAGCAAAAGGAATTTGAAGCGGAGAAGAAAGCCAACCTCAAGCTGATCGAAAGGAACAAGCCCAAGGAAGACGACGGATCGATCACATCGGGATATCTTGGAGTGTTTGTGGCGCTTTCCGATGCCTTCGCCAACGATAGTCCCTCGGGCAGGGCGCTGGGTCGGGTGCTTTCGGCACTGCAGGAATCTTTCCAGAACTGCGTGGTCTACTGCACCGCCTTACCTGATTCCGAGGGTAAGGCCGACGTAATTCATTGCCCAAATGGAGCAAAGGCCCCTGCCGAAAAACTGCTACTGGTAACCGGATTGACCGAGCCGATCCAGAGAAGCAATGGCGGCACTCCGGAAATTTTGGGATACTTGTACATCGGAGCGGCGGGTGATCGCCAGTCCTTCAACGAGGGGGAGGAAAAAACCTTCCGGCGCGTTGGCGGACGGCTGTGGCCCCTGCTGTTGAAGAAGATGGAAAACGGAGAAGCTAAGGCAGCATGAAGGCCGATAAATCCAAAATGTTTCCCGTGTCAATGGACAAGCTCCGGGCCGAAGACGGCGCTCCGTTTCCGCTCTTCCTCTTTCTCGAACGGAACCAGAAGTTCATTCCTATCCGCCAGCCCGGCGACCCCATCGGCATGCGCACCTACGAGCTTTTCCTGAAAAAGCATTCGCAGCTCTGGGTGCCGAACAACTTCCAGGAGATCTACCAGACTTATCTGCAGTTCGTGGAAAGCAACGCGCCTCCCGCGGAAAAAGCGGCGGATGCCGCCGCAGCGGCCGCAGCAGCTTCCGCGCCCGCCGGCGCCTCAGTGGCTCCTCCCGATCCACCCCGGAGCGAAGAGGCCAAGGTGGTGAGCGACGTACTCATTGATGAAGATCTCAGCTCCGAGGAAAAGGCCGAGGTGCTTTCGGCTGTGAGCCAGGATGTGATGCGCGCCCTGAACCAGATCACTACGCGTGGAAAGGAAGCGCGGGCCGAGGGGCTGAAGCGCTGCAAGGAGATCGCCGACGAGGTGCTCACGATCGCCGCCAAGAACAGCAATATCTACGACGAGATCCTGGCGCTGCGGAATTCCCAGGAAGAAATCGAACATAGCGTGCTTGTGGGCACAATGGCGGCGATGTTTGGCATGGCGATCGGCTATACCGACGAACGCCTGCTATCCGATCTTACCGTGGGCGCCATCTTCCACGATATCGGCCTGGTACGCGTGAATCCGGATGTCGTGGCCAAGAAGGAAGTTTCCTGGACGCCCGAAGAACGCAAACTGTACGAGACCCACGTGGACAGCAGCCTGGAGATACTGAAAGAAAGCGGCTCCGACTTCCATCCGCGCGTCTTCCGCATGATCTCCGAACACCACGAGAACTACGACGGAAGCGGCTTCCCCAAGGGACTCAAGGGCGGGGCCATCGATGAGGCCTCCGCCATCCTTCATCTGGCGAACTGGTTCGACCGCCTTTGCACCGGCAAACATACGGGCGGCGAACTCGCCCCTGCCGAAGCTTTCAAATTCATCCACGAAGCCAACGAAACCTCGCAAGGAAAGCAGGAAGTACAGCCCGAACTTGTGGAACGCGTCTTCCAGTTCATGCTCACGGAAAAAACGGCCGCGGATGAGATGAAGAAAGCCGCCGAAGCCCGCGCCCTGGATGCCATGAAAAACAATCTGGGCGGCTAGCTCTTCACCTTCCGAAGTAACTCACCATTCTGGTCTAGAGCCGCCAGTTCGCGATAGCCGCCGATGCATTCGTCGCCGATGAAAACCTGCGGCATGGTGCGCATGCCGCTCTTCCGGTGGAGCTCCGCCCAGGCGTCGTCGTCCGCCCGTGAGACGAACACCTCCTCAAAGGGGATGTTCCTCTGCTTCAGCAGTTCTTTAGCGCGAATGCAATAGCCACAGTGGGTGGTTGTATAGACCACGACGGACTTCATTCCTTACTTATGTAGCATGAAATCCTAGAAGGAGAAGGGAACTGCCGTATTGTCGTAGTCCACCGGAACTCCCTTTCCTTCTTTGGCCGGAAGGGGCGAGGTGGAAGCGGAAGCCTTTGGCGCCACCACGCCGGAAGGAGTGGAAGCTACTGGGCTCGCCGCGGCCGGAGCGGCGGCTTTCTTGTCTTTGGGCTCCGGCATATTGTCGGCCTGCTCGTCGGAGCATCGCTCGTAAGTCGCCATTGTGTATTCCGGAACCTTGTTCTTGGCAGTCTGCTTCCAAGGCTCGGAATAAACATAGACGTTGTCGTAGTCGGAGTCGGAATTGTCGCGATAGGCGTAGAGCTTCTGGCCTTCCTTGAATTGCGCCGGAGCCAGCACTCGGCGGCAGATGCGCTCACCGCGGAACTTCAGGTCGTACATGATCCAGAGCACGGGCTTGCCGTTCTTATCGCCCGAGACCACGCTGACGTCGATCGGCTTGTCTTTCGAATGGAGGTGGAACTCGATATGGGGCAACTCTTTGTTCTGCTCGCCCCATTCGATGATGTCGACCATGGGATAGTAGAGGCCGTTATAGAACTGCCCGTCGAACACCTCGAACTGCTTGGCGTGCGCGAATGTCGTGAGGCAAAGGAGGGTGATGCAAAAGGTAAGCGCTTTCATATGCTTACCTATCGACAAAAAAAGGGACGTTCTTAACGTCCCTTTTTCCGGCAATGCATTGTTCTGATTGGGCTTTTAGCGAACCTCTTTGATCTCCCCTAAGCCCGTAATGAAGTAGTCCTGGGCACTGTTCTCTTCCGAAAACGGCGAGCCGAAACGGTAGCGGATATCGAAACCGAGGCCAGCCACAGGACTTTTTGCCGTTCCCATGTTCACGGGTTCGCGGCTCTCCGACCATACGTCGCAGTGGAAGCCCCAGCGCACGAACACCGTAGTGGGCACCACGATCACGTTCGCCAGGAATTTGCCTCTCCCGTCCATACCGCCGCCGTACATGGCGGAAACCTTCAGGCGCAGGTCGAGCACAGTCATATTCATTTTGTTCTTGGCGGTCACGCTATAGACCTTGGTTACGGGGGGCTGCCAGCCGTTGAGCTCTTGCCAGCCGCGCACACCGACGGGAACCACGGACACAGAGTCGCGCTTCACATTCACCACAGGCTGTCCGTCTTTAATGAGCTGGATCACTTTTTCGCCGATCAGCATGAGAGTGGACCAGTCGATCGCCACGGGACTCGGAGGCGCTCCAAAAGACTGGATATAATCCGAGTAAATTTCTTCAGGGGTCGGAGAAACTTCTGTCACGCTGAGAGGTAGCACTTGGTAGTAGTCGGGAACTTCGGCTCTGGCAGGGGAAACAGTCAGAATGGCAAAAACGGCTGTTAGGATGAATTTACCCATAAAATGCCCCTCCTTTGAGGCAATAAAAATGGTCGGTTTGTTTTTATTCGCTCTCACTTTCCAAGGCAAAAGATTCCGCGTCAGGAACCTGTAAGGGGCAGAGGATTCGTTTACAAATATTGGGTAAATGCGTCAAAGTAGTCCCCGGATTGTCGGAACCCTAGACGAGGCGTATGCTTTCAGAATGACTAAACTTTCTCTTTTGTTGGCCCTGTTGCTCACCCCTTATACCTTCGCCAAAGGAGCTGAACCGGAACTCAGCTGCGCAATGGTACCCACGCTTACGCAGTTCCTGCTGCGCTATCACGTGACCATCCACAGCGCCTCCGATGACCTCTATGGCAAGGCCACCGACCAGATCATCAAGAGGCTGGATCCCTCGAAGGTGCTGCTCCTGCAGAGTGATGCGGACGAGATCCGCCCGAAAATCCTGAAGTACTTCAAGTCGATGAAAGACGGGCCGGATTGCAAAGACATGGATGCGCTCCGCGATCTGCTGCTCCAGCGCGCCAAAGACCAGCTCGCCTTCGCCAAAGAATCGCTCGGACCCAGCTACAAGCTCGACGAGAACGTGGAGCTCCAGCTCGACCCGGATAAGCGCGCCTTCCCGAAAAATATCGAGGAGTCGCACAAGCGGCAGCTGGTACAGATCCATTTCCAGATTTCCAACTATATGCTCGCCTTCAAGGAAAGCCCGGGTGACGCCAAGGTGAAAAAGCAGGCCGTGGAAAAAAGCAGTATGCCGGCCGATCTCAAGAAGGCCAAGGAGCAGCTGATTCACAGATACGAACTTTCCGTGAAGCGGATGGAGGAGCTGAAGAAGACCGACATCTACTCCTATGCCGTGAACGCCTTCGCCTCGGCTATGGACCCGCATTCCAACTACATGAACCCCGAGGAAACGGAAGACTTCCGCATCAATATGAACCTCTCGTTAGAGGGCATCGGTGCCTCGCTGAGCAACGACGACGGCTATACCGTGATCCAGGAGCTCATTCCGGGAGGCGCCGCCTCGCGCTCGGCCAAGCTCAATCCGAAGGACAAAATCATCGCCGTCAGCAATAAAGACGGCTCGATGGAGAACGTGATCGACATGGATCTCAAGGACGTGGTTCACAAGATCCGCGGGCCCTCGGGCACCACGGTGAAGCTCACCATCCTCCGCGAAAAGCCGGAAGCGACCCGCTTCAACATCTCTCTCGTGCGTTCGAAAGTGCAGCTCGAGGACGAGGCCGCCAAGGTCGAGTTCTACGACCGCAAGGTGGGCCGCAAGACAATGAAACTTGCGCGCATCGAGCTGCCTGGTTTCTACGGAGGCCAGGGCAAGACGGCGCGCACCAGTTATAGAGACATGGCCGCTGCCGTGGAGAAAGCGGTGAAGGGCGGAGCCGAGGGCATCGTGCTCGATCTCTCGCAGAACAGCGGCGGGCTGCTTGAGGAAGCCGTGCGCATCGCCGGCCTCTTCATCTCCGCAGGCAATATCGTGGCCACCAAAGACGCCTCGGGCGAAGTGCAGATGCTCGACGATATCGACACCCGCGTGCAGTTCAACGGCCCGATGGTGGTGCTGATCAGCCGTCTGTCTGCTTCCGCCTCGGAGATCGTGGCCGGAGCGCTCCAGGACTACAAACGCGCCATCATCGTCGGCGGTGACCGCACCTACGGAAAAGGTTCCGTGCAGGCCGTGATTCCGCTGCAGAACGACTACGGCATCATGAAGGTGACCACCGGGCTGTTCTTTATTCCTGGCGGAAACTCCACCCAGCACAGAGGCGTGACCTCCGATATCGCCTGGCCCAACCCCTTTTCCACTTCGGACATCGGCGAAAACCACCTCGACAACTCCCTCCCGCCGGATTCCATTCCCACCTTCGTCTCCCAGGACGCGAACGCCAGCAACAAATGGGAGCCGGTGAACCAGGTGGAGATCGACCACCTGAAAGAGCTCTCCAAAGACAGAGTGGGGAAAAACAAAGACTTCGCGGAGATCTCCAAGGAAGTGCAGGAGATCGAGGAGCGTAAGGGGCTCGTGAAGCTCTCCGAGATGCGCAAGAAAGAGGGCGAGAGCAAGAAGAAGAACAAGGACAAAGCGCCCAAGCAGCTCGCCAAGGAGAAAAACAAACCGCAGATCGACGAAGCCCTCAACATCCTGGCGGATTTCGTGAACCTGCGTACCGAGCGCCTTGCCACCCACGGAACGCCCGTAGCTCCGAACTGATTTTCCTTCCCTGGGGGCAGCCTTTCGTATAGGTTGCGCCCCCATGGCTTGCAGATTCATCGTACTGACGGGAGGCCCTGGGGCCGGCAAAACGGCTGTAATGGAGGCCGCCCGCCAGATCTTCGGCAAGCAGGTGGCTCTCCTGCCCGAAGCCGCCAGCATCGTCTATTCCGGGGGCTTTCCCCGCCTGCCCTCCCCGCATTCCGTGCGCGCCGCCCAGCGGGCCATCGCCAAGGTACAGATCGAGCTCGAAACCTTCGTGAGTGAGGATAGGACGGCCCCCGTGGTGCTATGTGACCGCGCCATTGCCGACGGTGCCGCCTACTGGCCCGAGGGCGCGGACGCCTTTTTCGATTCGATCGGCATCAGCCGCGAGCTGGTGTTCGCCCGTTACTCCACCGTGATCCACTTGCGAACCCCCACCCTGGCCATGGGCTACGACAACTCCAATCCGATGCGCACCGAAACGGCGGAGGAAGCCGCACTGCTCGACCGTAAGATCGAGACGGTGTGGCGGGGGCATCCGAACCGTCTGGTGGTTCCTGCGACAGAAACCTTCACGGAAAAGCTCGACCAGGTAAAAGCCCTGATCCATGCGGAACTGCTGCTGCAAACCCTGCCTTCCTCGTCGACAAAGACAGAGATCGCCCTGAGTACTCACGACTTCCTGAACTGAGCGCCCTTGTCTTACGAGAACTCCCTCCTTACGATAGGAAGAAAGGGAGGACCTTATGCTCAAGCTGAAATTTCTGGGTAAGTTCCGTGAAATGGGAATGCTGGTCCTGCGAGTCGGCCTCGGCGCCGCCTTCGTGGTGCACGGCTCGGGCAAGATGTTTCATCCGGAAATGTGGCCGCAGCTGGGAGGGGCGCTCGCTCCCTGGGGGATCACCTTCGCTCCGTCGTTCTGGGGCTTCATGGCGGCCTTCGCGGAGTTCGGGGGCGGCATCCTCTTCATCCTCGGCTTCCTCTTCCGTCCAGCGGCCGTGCTAATGGCCTTTACGATGGCCGTAGCGCTCTCGGTGCACCTGGGGAAGGGAGACGGCTTCAACGTTTACTCCCACGCCCTGGAGGTCGGAGCGGTGTTTCTGGGCCTGATTTTCGTGGGCCCGGGCAAGCTCAGCCTCGACGGAGAGTAGCTTCGGATAAAAATCCGAGAAAAACAGTCCAAATACCTGAATTCCTGTAAAGTTTCAGGGACCGGGGTCCGATAAGCCACCGTGGCGGACCAAAACAAAAAACCGGACCTGCACTCGAGTGCGCCGAAGAAAAAGAAGTCGGACGAGTTCAAAGACGACGTCTTTGAGGCGCCCAAGATCTTGCGCGAACCCAGCAGCCGGCAAGCCAAGCTCGGCAGCAAGGTGGTGTTGCGTGTTACCGCCGCGGGCCGTCCCCTGCCCTCCTATCAGTGGTTCCACAACGGCAAGAAAATCTCCGGCGCCACCTTCGACCGCCTCACCCTCAACAAGCTCCGCCGCCTCAACGGAGGTGCCTACCACTGCGAGGTGAAGAACTTCATTGGCAAAGCCGTGAGCCGGGTTTGCATGCTGAGCTTTTTCACCCAGGCGATCCCGCAGCTCGTGGTCGAACCGCAGGACAGCACGCTCGACGAGGGCAAGCCGTTCACACTGAAGGTGGCTTCGCCGGGCCTGAACGTGCTCAAGGACTTCCGGATCTACTGGACCTTCAACGGCATGCGCATCAAGGGCGCGCACGGACCGGAGCTCAAAATCGAGAGCGCGAAGAAAAAGTATGAAGGCGTATACAAGGCGATGATCTCGACGGGCTCCGGGCTCGAGACCAGCAATGCGGCCAAGCTCTCCGTGCTCTCCGGTAAAGTTCCGGAAGCGGAGAAACAGTCGCCTACCAAGGCCAACAAAATTAAACCAGGCGGTGTGACAGAGTTCAACGCCGATAAGACCAACGACCGCGCCCTCGAACGTACGGCGAAGATCGTCGGCTATGCCCCGCCCATCGATCTCAAGATAGCGCCCGACGTGAAGGTGGCTCCCGTGACGGAGAATTGGAACGACTTCCTCTTCGATCCCGAGGCCGATGAAGAAGGCGTGGAGGAGTCTCTGTCCTCTGCTCCCAAACCAATCCCGGAGGAACTGCTCGAAACAGCTGTGGCCGAGTCCGGCCCGGTCTCGCAGCTCGACACCAAAGATCTGATCCGCGAGGTGGCCGAGGTGGGTGGCGCATCGGAGTTACTGGAAGAGGTCGCGGTGGTGGAAGAGGCCGCCCCTCCCGATGCCGGCGGCTGGGATGTGGACGTGCTCACCCAGTCGCACCTGAAGCGGCCGCAGGCGGCGGACCCTGCGCCGGAGGCGCCAGCCTCCGACCCGGAACTCGCGCGCAAAAAGACCGCGCTGCAAAACCTGCTCTCCAAGCTGCAGAAACCCAAGCCCGAGAAGCAGGCGGCCTAGGGCGCTGGCTCTCTCTATGGTAGACATAGCCCATGTGCGGATTCCTGGGCGCCTTTGCACCCAATGGTAAAAATTGGTCTTCGGAAGAGCTGAACAGCTTCCGTGCCTCCTTCCACCGCCTCGCCCATCGGGGCAACAGCAGCTCGGGCGAGAAAACCGATCTTGCTGGCGCCGCGCTCTTCCACTACCGCCTGGCCTTCCGCGACCTGACAGAAGGCAAGCAACCGCTTACCGACGCCCAGGGCCGTGCCACGATCCTCTTCAATGGCGAACTCTATGGATTCCGCGAGCTGCGCAAAAAGCTCGAAAAGAATTTTTCCTTCCGCACTCAGAGCGATACCGAGGTGATCCTCGCCGCCTATCTGGAATATGGCGAAGATTTTCTATCCCAGCTCGACGGCGAGTTCGCCTTCGTGATTTTCGACCACAAAAAGCAGGAGATCGTGGCGGCCCGCGATCCCTTCGGCATCAAGCCGCTCTTCTGGACCTCCACCTCTGTCAAAGGAACAAACTTGCGTTCCTTTAGCGAAAGGTACGATCTCTCTTTAGGTGAGAACATCTTCTTCGCCTCCGAGATGAAGGGCCTGCCCGTGAAGCTCGCCTGGGACAGGCGCGGGCTCGACCGTCTCTTCCTTTCTCTCTACGAGGAAATGGGTACGAGCTTCGAGAATGTATATGCGCTTGCGCCAGGATCCCTCTTTCGCGCGAAGAAAAACGGGAACGGCTGGAATGCCGTGATCGAGCGCAAGGCGCAGAAACGCAGAAAGCCGGATCTGAAAGCAGGCGACACCTTCGACGGCAAAGCAAACGAGCTGCGGGAAATCCTCCGCGCCACCGTGCAGAGCAAACTCGATTCCGACGTGCCGCTGGGCGCTTACCTCAGCGGCGGTATCGACAGCCGCATCGCCGCCTTCGAGATGGGCCGCTCTGGCGCAACGATCGAGACCTTCACTGTGGGATTTGAGGGCGCCGACTACGACGAGACAGGCGAAGTAAAAAAATTCCTGGCCGCCTATCCCAACCTGAAGGGCAGAGCCCTGCGCACCACGGATGCCGCGCTCGAATACTCCTACCCGCATGCGATCTACGCCTCGGAACTGGTGCAGCCTTATACGAACGGCTCGGCCAAGTGGTGGCTCTCCCGCTTTGCCCGCCGCCATGTGCGGGGCGTGCTCACCGGCGACGGTGCCGACGAGCTCTTCTGCGGCTACCCCTCTTACCGCTATCTCGCTTGGTGGCAGTTCTACCAGAAGGAACCAGGGCCAGATCGCGCCACACTCTTCGCCGACCGCGTGCTCGGAAAAAACGAAAAGCACTGGGAGAAAGGCCTGAGCTCACGGCCAGACGGCACGGATCTCATTGAATCAAACGTGAAGCTCGGCTGGGCCCATCCGCTCTTCGCCCAGGTGCAGAGCGTGGGCACCCACTGGGCGGGAAAACATCTTCCTGAAATTCTGGCAAGAGAACGGCCCGACGTATTTTCGTATCTCGCTCCCGACGGAGGCGCCTCCCCCCTCACTCTCTGGCAGAACTACTTCCTCCACACCCACTTCCCTACCCACGTGCTCAACTGGGTGGGCGACCGTATGGAGATGGCCAACACCCTCGAGGGCCGCCCGATCTTCCTCTCGAACAGCACCCGTGACTTCTTCCGTGGGCTGCCAGACCACTATCTCGTGCGTGGCATGCGCGATAAAGCCGTACTCCGTAAGGCCTATCAAAAGGAGCTGCGCTCCTTCTCCGCCACCCCCAAAAAGCAGTTCAACGCCCCCTTCCTGCTCAATGGAGCCCTGGGAAAAGAGTTCCTCAGCCCCGAGGCCCTGAAAAAAGGCGGCCTGATCGATCCCAGCCTCGTGGAACATGCTCGGCTGGCCCAGAAGAAGGACAACGACCCCCTGGAACGCAGCTTCGCCCAGATTTTCCTGCAAAACTGCCTTGTGGCCCAGATGCTGGACCGCTATCTTGTGCGCGGCCAGCCGCCCACCCGCGACCTGGCCTATGAGGAAAGCTTTCTCGACCAACGTACGGAGACCCTATGAACTTCCTGGTGATCGCCGATCCCTTGCGGAAGCTGAAACCGAAGACCGACACCTCCCTCGCCCTAGTACGCGAGGCCATCATGCGCACCCATACCGTGCACTGGTGCACGGCCGAGGATCTTTACCTCTGGCACGGCCGAGTGTTCGCCCGCGTGGATGAAATCTCGGGCTGCGCAGAGCAAAGCTTGCCTGTGGTCGAGACGGTAAAGGAGCCCCAGCCGATCAACTCATACGATGGCGTGTGGATCCGTAAAGACCCGCCCTTCGACAATTCCTACCTCTCCCTTTGCTGGCTGCTCGCCTTGGAAGAGAACAACGTGCCCATGCTCAACAAGCCCTCGCTCCTCCTGCGCTACCACGAGAAGATGTTGCCTTTCGAGGCGCTGGAAAAAGGCTTTCTGCGCGAGGAAGAAGTGATCCCGAGCTTCCTGCCTACCGGCCGCCGCCTGCAGGTGCCTGCGGATTTTCCTCAGGGTGAGAGCGTGACCAAACCGTGGCTCGGCCATGGGGGCGAGGATGTTCGCAAATTGGATTCGCCCAAATCTCCCGAGCCTTATTTTTTCCTGCAACCGCTGCAAAAAGAAGTGACACGCACCGGTGATCGCCGGATTTTCTTCCTGAACGGCGAAATCATCGGCAGCTTCGCGCGCATGCCGGCCGAGGGCGACATCCGCGCCAACTTGGCGGCGGGCGGACACGGCGTGATGCGCGAGATGAACAAGAAAGAGTTGGAAGTAGCCAATCGTCTCGGCGATTTTTTGAAAGAGATCGGCATTGAGTTTGCCGGGGCCGATATGATCGGCGAGAAAATCTCCGAGGTGAACATTACCTCGCCCACGGGATTCCAGACATTTTATGAGCTCGGCGGGCGAAGGCTTGCGCCGCTCTATCTGCAGTACGTGGAA
>DATBTF010000174.1:0-18183 GCA_036559405.1 Bdellovibrionota bacterium | reverse complement strand
TGCCTTATCAATTCTGTGAGAAACACCTTTTTTGTCGAAGCAGGTGTAGTCGCAGTAAAAGCTCCAGTTGCGGTTGCCTTTGGTGCCAGGATTCGCCACCACATACTGCTTTGAGTTCGGGTATCCCTCGCAGTGGCAGGGCTTCCCTGCCTGGGCGGAGGAAGTGAAAAAGAAAAGGAAAAGCATTACAATCATTCTACTAGCTTATCGTCTCTCAGGCCTATTGGCTGCAATTCTGGAAAGACCTTGATGTTCAGGCTGTTTTTACTCTGCTCCTGGCTCCTATCCTCCCCGGCGGAAGCTTGCCGGTTTACCCAGGAAAACCTGAAAACGGGCCTCCAGCTGCATCGCCGCAACAGCGCCGTGCTGCAGACCCTGGAAGCAAAGCTCAAGACCATGGAAGTCCGCTGCGAAACCGTGCACACCAAGCTGGCCAGCGGAAGCGCGCAGTCCGCAGAGGCCCAAAGCTGCGAAGCGCTGGCGGAATCGGCGAAGATGAACGAACGGCTTTCCCAAGCCAGCAAGCTTTGCGAACAGGAAGCCGCGGAAATCGTGGTCAAGGTGACCGCCTTTCGGGAAGAGCTGGCCGGTCCCCAGGCCACAGACGCGGCGGATTTTTTGAAGACGATCGAGGCCGACGAATTTCTTCGAGCCCAATGCAAAAATGAAATCTCTCAGGCGCGTTCGCTTTCCCAGGATACGCAGGCGCTGCTAGCACGCTCGATCGCGGCCCAGGCAAAGATCCAGGAATTCACCAAACAGTACGGAGAGCTTTCCTCGACCACCAAGGCCTTTGAAGGGGTCAATGCCTCTGCCTATGCCCGCTGCCGGCTGGCAGACAGTTCGGTCGAAGGCATAAAGCGCACTCCCGCTCCGTCCGGCGCCAAACTTTCCCCAAAAGTTCTTCCGAAAGCCCAAAAAAAGGGCGTCTCCGATATTACAGGCACGGAAAAAATTCCCCATCCACCCGCCGGAAACTGATTTCCCAGAACTCCGCTACAGGCTGGGGTTTTTATCGAGGCAGTCCTGCACCGTCTCCGGCTGCAAAGGAACCCCCGACTTGGCAATCACCGTGCTCAGGCAGTAGACCTGCCTGCGGTTCGTCACGTTCTTGCATTTCTGCAGGCTCTCAAGCAGGGCATAGCTCGGCCCGTTCTGCACGGTCGCGATGCACTCGAGCTTGTCCACGGTATCGATGCCCACGCAGGCCTTGCGCCATTCCTTGGTCGCGTGCACGAAGCGAAAGCAGGTGAGCTCCAGCTGCGATTTCAGGGACGGACAGAACTGTTCGAGATAGGCGCGGGAAAAGCGAAATACGCCGATATGCTCATCGATGCACATCTTCCGCTGCGCCTCTTCCGAATTCGGATCGAGATTCGCGGAGGCTGGATCGGGCTTGGTTTCCGCCGTGGAGCAGGCGCTAAGCAAGAGGAGGAGAGCCAAAAAAATTTTCATGTTTTTCATCAGAATTTGGGGGTGAGAGTATAAATGTATTCGGGGTCGATATGCGGGAAGCGGTGCTGCTTGTTCTTCATCTGCCCGAGCTTCAAAAGAAGCTTCGTGCGCTGGGCTGAATCATCCTCGCGGATTTTTTTCATCTGCGATTCGATGAACTTATAGGCTTCTTTCGGATGGAAACAGAAACCGTTGGCGAAAACAAACGCCTTGCCCTCGGGAATCAAGCGCGCCTCGAAAACATCGCCCTTGGAAAATCCGGCCTTGAACTGCATATCCTGCACTTCGAATTTCTGGCCGTTGGACAAATCCCGCAGCACAAGCGAATTCCCCTTGGGCTTCACCAGCTCGAAAATGGAATGCTTAGCCTGGGTGAGCGCCTTGTGTAGCGCATCTTCCTCGGGGCTGAAGTTGGGCTGATTTTTCCGGTAGTAGAGATATACGGGCGGCAGATCGTGCTTCTCGAGTGGCCGGTCGAAAAGGTACCAGCTCATGAAGACGTCCATCTGGTTCTCGAAGTCCGGATCGTCTTCCGCGATCACGCCCAGGCTTTCAAAGTAGTTCTTCTTCGCCTCGTAAACTTCGCGGAAGTAGTCGCCCGCGGTGTACTCATTCGTGATCAGCTCGAGGCACTTCTGATACTTTTCAAGCATAGCCCATAGCTTTCATGAAATCGTCGAAGAAGTCCATGGCATCGCGGGGGCCGGGGCAGGCTTCCGGATGGTACTGCACGGAATATGCTTTATGCTCGGGCAGCTCGATTCCCTCGACGCTTTTGTCGTTGAGATTGATCTGCGCCACTTTGGCGTAGGCGGGCATCGTATCAGGATCGATGGAATAGCCGTGGTTCTGGGAGGTGATCATCACCTTGCCCGTTTTCAGATTCAGCACGGGTTGGTTGGCGCCATGGTGGCCGAACTTCATTTTATAGGTTTTGGCGCCGATTGCGTGGGCCAGGATCTGGTGACCCATGCAGATGCCGTAAACCGGAACCTTGCCGAGCAGATTACGCACGGTTTCGGGGGCATGCTGCACCTTCGCGGGATCGCCGGGACCGTTGGTGAGGAAAACGCCTTTCGGCTTGAGCGCGAGGATTTTTTCCGCGGGATAGCTCGCGGGAACCACCTTCACTTTGCAGCCGCGGGAAACGAGGGCGCGGAGCATATTGGATTTAGCGCCGAGGTCGAGCACCACCACCAGCGGGTTGTCCTTCGCGTTCACCTGGGGAACGTTCCAGGCCAGGTGACGTTCGCCAGCCGGTTGAGTCCAATCGTAGGGTTCACGGCAGGTGACCTCGGCCACGAGATCTTTCTCTCCGAAAAGCGGGAGGGCGCGCAGGCGCTTGAGGGTCTCGTCGAGCTCTTTCTGATTCGCGGGTGCCGGGCTCACGATGAATGCATTCATCGCGCCCTTGTCACGCAGGTGACGGGTGAGCGCGCGGGTGTCCACGCCCGTGATGCCGGGAATGTTCTTAGACTTGAGATATTCCGGGAGGCTTTGCTTCGCCCGGTAGTTCGAGGGTTGGTCGCAGAACTCATGCGCCACGAAACCCGCGCAAAAGGCCGAACGGCTTTCCACGTCCTCGGGATTGATGCCGTAGTTGCCGATATGGGGATAGGTCATCACCACAATCTGGCCAAGATAGGAGGGGTCGGTGAGGATCTCCTGGTAGCCCGTCATCGCGGTATTGAAGACGACTTCGCCCACCACTCCCTGCTTCAGCTGGGCAGGTTCGCCCCCGAAGATTTCTCCCGGGAACACCGCTCCGTCCGACAAGATCAGCGCAGCCGACTTCTGTGGCCGATCACCAAAAATCTGGCTCATTTCTTCTCCTTACGGGCGCCGTATACCGCCGTCCCGTTCACATAGGTGGCCTTCACGCTCCCCTGCAGCTTCCGTCCCAGAAACGGGCTGTTTCTGGCGGCGGAGCGCACGCGTTCGGACTCAAATACAAAGCTTGCCTTGGGATCGAATAGCACAAAATCGGCCTGACATCCCTCTCTAAGGCCGCCCACTTTGTCCTCCAGGCCCAGAATCCGGGCCGGGTTCAGGCTCAGGAGTTCCACCATCCGGCTGGGCGAGAGTTTTTTCGCCCTTACCAGCTCCAAAGTGAGGGCCAGGGTGGTCTCCAGGGCGATCATGCCCGGGGTGGCATACTCAAAGGTTTGCTCCTTGGAGCTGCGGGTCTGTGGGCTGTGGGCGGAGGCGATGCAATCCAGGGTGCCGTCGGCCAGCGCAGCGGCGAGCGCCTCTTTGTCCTCCTCGGAGCGCAGGGGAGGAAAGCACTTAAAATTAGCGTCGTAGGTGGCGATGCTATCGGAAGTGAGGCTGAAGTAGGCGGGGTTGGTTTCCGCCGTCACGACCAGGCCGTCTTCCTTGGCCAGGCGAATGGCACGCAGGGAGCCCGCCGTGCTGATCGACTGGAAGTGCAGGCGGCTGCGGGTGTGGCGGAGAAGCACGAGGTCACGGGCGACGATGATCTCCTCGGCCGCCGGGGGAATGCCCCTTAGGCCGAGCCGGTTGGAGTTCCAGCCTTCGTTCATCACGCCTTGGCCTGCGAGGTTGCGATCCTCGGGAAAGGAAAATATCGGCAGCTGAAAGGCCCGCGCGTATTCGAGCGCCTTCCTCATCAGATAGGAGTTCTCCACCGCCGCAGAATCCCCCACCGCTCGGGCCCCCGCCGCGGCCATGCCACCAATTTCCGCGAGTTTCTTGCCTTCCCGGCCGTGCGAGAGCGCTCCCATAGGGACCACCCGCACATGGGAATGTTCCTTGGCGCGGCGGAGGATGAAGTCGGTCATGAAGGCGTTGTCGTGCACCGGCTCCGTGAACGGCTGGGCCAGAATCGTGGTGAATCCGCCGGCGGCGGCGGCCTGGGAGGCACTTTCGAAATTCTCGATATGCTCGGCCCCCGGCTCATGCACCCGGCAGTTCAGGTCCACGAAGCCCGGCGCCATATGCAGGCCGTCCCCGTCGACGGTATCGGCTTTCACAGTCTTCGCCTTGGCTTTCAATTTTCCGGGCTTGTCCACGGCGGCTACCACACCGCGCTCGATCAGAAGATCGGCAGGACCGTTCCACTTCTGGGACGGATCCACGAGGTGGGCGCCGGTCACGTAAAGCGAAGAGGGAGCCGTTCTTGAGTTCATGCTCTCGCCTCCTCTAAGGTCGCCAGCACACCCATGCGCACCGCCACACCATTGGTCACCTGGTTGAGAATCACCGAGCGGGCGCCATCGGCCACGTCGGGGGCGATCTCCACTCCGCGGTTCAGGGGACCGGGGTGCATGATGATGGCGTCTTTCTTCATCAGCGCCACTGTTTCCTGGTGCAGGCCGTAGAAGCGGAAGTACTCGCTATTGGAGGGAATCTGCTTATCGTTCTGCCGCTCGAACTGAATTCGCAGCATCATCACCACGTCGGCACCCTTGAGAGCCTCGTCGAGCCGGTAAGCCACCTTCACGCCATGCTTCTCCATCTCCGGGGGGATCAAGGTAGGCGGCCCGCAGACGGTCACCTTGGCCCCCATTTTCTTCAGCAGATGGATATTGGAGCGGGCCACACGGGAGTGGGCGATATCGCCTACGATGGTCACCTGCAGTCCCTTGAGCGCGCCGAACTTCTCCTCGATCGTCATCGCATCGAGCAGCGCTTGGGTGGGATGCTCATGAAAGCCGTCGCCGGCATTGATCACCGGGATGCGCAGATGCTTCACCAGCAGCTGGGGGGCGCCCGAGCTCGAGTGCCGGAGCACGAGAAAATCAGGATTCATGGCCTCGAGGTTACGGGCCGTGTCCACAAGGGTCTCGCCCTTGCTCACGGAGGAGGAGGCGTCGGCATTCATGTGGATGAAATCGGCGCCCAGGCGTTTGGATGCCATCTCGAAGGAGCCCCGGGTACGCGTCGATGCCTCATAGAATAGGCTCACGACCGTCTTGCCGGAGAGGATGTCGAACTTCTTGGTGCCCTCGAGATCTTTCTTGAACTTCTTTCCGGCCGCGAGAAAAGCGCGGATTTCCTCTACACTGAGGTCTTCGATTCCCAGGAGATGGCGGATGCGCGCGCTCATAGGGGTTGCAGAAGTCTCCGGTTGCTGGATTCTACCTGCGAACCTGCCTCGGCAGAAGGCCTTTTGGCCAGCCAAATGTGGGTTGCCTTGCCGATAATCGTCTTCCGCGGGGCGGGACCCAGCTTCCGGCTGTCGATCGCGTCTTTTTGCTCAGCCGAAAGGAAGTATTCCCCCTCCTTCAAAACCAGCTCTTTCCCGTCGGGCAAAGGCATCTTTTCGCCCGGGAGACCGGTAATCCTGCGTAGCAGGTTCACGGGAGGGTCGCCCACGGAAACGGCCACCACCAGATCCCCCTTCTGGGGAGGATCCCATTCGGCCAGGATCGCCCCCGCCCCCGGCACGCGCAGGCCGTAGCGGAACTTGGAAACCAGCACCACTTCCCCTTCCTGGAGCACAGGGGTCATGCTCTCATCCGTGACCCGTACTGGTTCCAGAACGCAGGCCCGGAGCAACAGAGCCACGAAGAAGACCCAGAAGAGGCGGCTGAGGCGCTTCTTCACTCAGTCCACCTTCAGCACGGCGAGGAAGGCCTCCTGGGGCACCTCCACCGTTCCAATCTGCTTCATGCGCTTCTTGCCCTCTTTCTGCTTCTCGAGCAGCTTACGCTTACGGCTGATGTCACCGCCATAGCATTTGGCGATCACGTTCTTGCGGAAGGCGGAAAGCGTTTCGCGCGCTACGATCTTGGAACCGATCGCGGCCTGGATCGCCACCTCGTACATTTGGCGCTCAATCAGCTCCTTGAGCTTCTTGGCGAGCTCCCGGCCGCGGTGGGCCGCCTTCGAACGGTGGATCATCACGGAGAGAGCGTCCACGGAATCGCCGTTGAGCATGATGTCGAGCTTCACCATATCGCCTTCGCGGTAGTCGATCAGCTCGTAGTCCATCGAAGCGTAGCCACGCGTGCAGCTTTTCAATTTGTCAAAAAAGTCGAACACCATCTCCGACAGCGGCATTTCGTATTTCACCTGCACGCGTTCCTTGGTGATGTAGTCGATTCCTATCTGGACCCCTCTACGTTCCTGGAACATCGCCAGTACTGCGCCCACATAGTCGTTGGGCGTATGCACGGTGCATTTGATGTAGGGTTCTTCGATTTTGGCAATCTCCGTGGGCGGAGGCATCTTCGAAGGGTTATCCACGAGGGACTCTTCATTCCGCGTGTTCGTTACCTTGTAAACCACCGAGGGAGCCGTAGAGATGATCGCTAGATTATACTGCCGCTCGAGCCGCTCCTGAAAAACTTCCATATGGAGCAAGCCAAGAAACCCGACGCGGAAGCCAAATCCGAGGGCGTTTGAAGTTTCGGGCTCGTAGGTGAAGGCCGAATCGTTGAGCTTCAGCTTCTCAAGAGCATCCCGGAGGTTGGCGTACTCATCCGACTCAATAGGGTACACACCGCAGAACACCATCGGCTTCACTTCTTTGAAGCCCTTGAGCTCGCCGGCCTGAGCCTGCCCCTGCATCACAACGGTATCGCCCACCTTCACGTCGCGTACGTCTTTCAGGCCAGTGATCACTGCACCCACCTCGCCCACGGTGATCAGCTCGGCGTCGGTCATCCTGGGAACGAAATAAGTTACCTTCTGGCAGTCGAACTCTTTTCCCGTATGGGCAAGCTTGAGCTTGTCGCCCTTTTTCACCTCTCCAGAGAACACCCGCACCAAGGCGACTACGCCGTAATAGGGGTCGAACCAGGAGTCGAAAACGAGCGCGCGCAGAGGCGCGTCCGCTGCAAACTCACCGCTGTCCTTCGGAGGAGGAATTTTCTCCACGATAGCTTCGAGAACATCCGGCACGTTGAGACCGGTCTTGGCCGATATCTTCACCGCTCCCGAGGCATCGATGCCGATCACTTCTTCGATTTCCTTCTGGATGCGGTCGGGTTCAGCGCCCGGAAGATCGATCTTGTTCAGCACGGGGAAGATTTCGAGATTGTTCTCGAGGGCGAGATAAACGTTGGCCAGCGTCTGGGCCTCCACGCCCTGCGAGGCGTCCACCACGAGAATGGCACCCTCGCAGGCAGCCAGCGAACGCGACACTTCGTAGGTGAAGTCCACGTGGCCGGGGGTATCAATCATGTTCAGAATGTATTCCTGGCCGTTTTTGGCCTTATAGCGCATGCGCACGGTCTGGGCCTTGATGGTGATCCCGCGCTCGCGTTCGATGTCCATGGAGTCGAGCACCTGGCTTTCCATCTCCCGCTTGGTAAGCGTGCCCGTCACCTCAATGAGGCGATCGGCTAGGGTGGATTTGCCATGATCGATATGCGCGATGATGGAAAAATTTCTGATGTTTTTAGCGCTCATTTGTTGGAGCCGACACCGCGGCGCGTCTTACCCGTTTTCTCTATGAATTCCATGACAAACACTTGGAGGCCAGAATAGACTTAGGGGCGTCTATGGTTAGCCTTGCTATATCACCGATTACCTTTCTGGGTAAACTGTCGAGTTTCATCTGGCACTCGCTGCTCGGACTTAAGAACTTCCACCGCCGCATCCCCATTTTTATGCAGCAGTTCGACTTCATTTCCGTCGAAAGCCTCCTGGTGGTGACCTTTAGCGCCATTTTTATCGGTTCGGTGCTCTCTTTTCAGACCTATGTGGCACTCCACCTCTTCGGAATGGACTCTTTCCTGGGCTCTTCCGTCGGGATCGCCCTGATGCGGGAGCTGGCCCCCGTATTCTGCGGAATCATGGTGGCCGCTCGTGCGGGAGCGGCCATTGCGGCAGAGATCGCCACCATGCGGGTGACCGAGCAGATTGATGCCATGGAAGCCCTCGGTACCGACCCCTTCGACTATCTGGTGACCCCCCGGATCGTGGCTGGCACGATAGGCCTACCCCTGCTGTGCATCTATTTCACCTTGATCGGCTGCGGTGCCGGCTGGTTCATCGCCAAGGTGGTGCTCGCCACGGATGGGGCAGTGTACTGGCAGCAGCTTTCCTGGGCCGTGGACTTCAACGACGTTTGGCAGGGACTCATCAAAGCCATGATCTTCGGCTTCTTCCTCTCCATTCTCGGCTGCTACTACGGCTACCATGCCGAGAGCAATGCCGAGGGCGTCGGCGTGGCCACGAACCAGGCGGTGGTGACTTCAGTGCTTTGGATTCTTTTCAGCGACTACATAATGACGGCCTATTTACCCTATGACCCCAGCCAGATCTTCCTCTGACATGATGGAGCCAGCTGTTCGGGTTCGCGGCCTGGAAAAGGGCTTCGGGCCCTTCCAGATCCACAAGGGTCTCAACCTCGATATTCCCAAAGGCAAGGTCACCTACATCATGGGTGGCTCGGGCTGCGGAAAGTCGCTGCTGCTGAAGCAGATCATGGGCTTTCTCCTGCCCGATAAAGGCACCATCGAGATCAACGGCGAAAATCTCGACGCCAGCGACCGCGACCTTCTCAAGAAGGTACGCAAGAACATGGGCATCCTCTTCCAGAACGGCGCCCTATTCGACTCCCTTTCCGTTTATGACAACGTGGCGTTTTCGCTCAAAGAGCAGCTCAACCTGTCGAAAAGAGAACTGGATAAGAACGTCGAAGAGCTCCTGCAAAGCGTGGGGCTCACCTTCGACCATTCGCGGAAAATGCCGAGCGAGCTCTCTGGCGGCCAGCGGAAACGCGTGGCCCTCGCCCGCGCCATCGCTCTCAAGCCCTCGATCATGATGTACGACGAGCCCACCACCGGCCTCGATCCGCTCACCACGATGATGGTGACCAATCTGATCAAAGACGTGAGCCAGCAGCACAAGCTTACGTCGATCGTGATCAGCCACGACACCCATGTGGTGTTCACCGTGGCGGAGCATATCGCCTTTCTGAAAGATGGAGTGATCAAGTACGTGGGAACGCCTCAAGGAGTGTTCGACTCTCCGGATCCCGACGTACAGGAGTTTTTCGCGCTAGAGACCCATAGGAAGCAGTAGGAGAGACCATGAACCGCATTCTGAGAATAGGGATTTTCACCGCCGTAGGGGTTTTCGCCATCGTGGCGTTCAGCATCTACGTGAACGACCATCCCTACTGGTACCGCTCCTGCAACGAGGTGAAGATCCATGTCGACGACGCGACCGGCCTTCGCCGCAAAAGCCCGGTGAAAACATTGGGCCTCGAGATCGGCTACATCAATGCTGTGGACCTCGACGGCGACCGCGTGCTGGTGCGGGTTTGCGTGACGGGTCCGGTGCGCCTGAACGCCGAAACCCGTGCCTACATTCGCTCTGCCGGATTTCTCGGCGACAAATTCCTCGAGCTGAAACCGGTCGACAAGATCGGCGCGAGCGCACCTTCCACGGCGGCACCCGCAGCTTCCCCGCCCCCGGCCACCACCACGCCGGATCAGCCACCGCCTTCTTCGTCGGCGGGAGAGGAAATTGAAATCCAGAAAAACAGCGACCGCGAAGTTGAAACCGTTCCCAGCGCGGGAAATTCCCTGCTTCGCATGATGCAACTGGCGTCCGATTGGGTGATCCCTTCCGCCCGGGCCGAAGAGCCCACTCTCAACGCGTCCCGTGAGGCCGAGCTCCAGGACACCATGAAAAAAGTGGCGAAGCTGATTGACCAGCTCACCCTCATGGTGGGCGACCTGCGGGAAGTGACCCAGCAGAAGGATTTCAAGGAAACCATCGTGAACCTGAACGGCGCGATGAAGCACCTCGAAGGCCTGCTCCGGCCCACTGGCAAGGTGATGAAGAACGTCGACAGCGCAATGGAAAGCTTGAAAAACACCATGGCCTCCGCCGAAGCCGTGATGAACAAGATCAAGGAAGGCGAGGGCTCCGTCGGTAAGTTTATCAACGACCCGGCCCTCTACGATGACATCCGCGCCGCCATCCAGAGCATCAACCTGCTTCTCGGGAAAGCCGGACTCCTCCGCACCTACGTGGACATCGGCGGCTGGAGAATTCCCGCCTACAACAACGGCACAAAAGGGTTTTTGAAGCTGACGATCGCACCCAATCCGGGCCGCTACTACCTGATCGGGATTTCCACCGACCCTCGCGGCCGGGACAGAAAGACCACCACCACCACCACGGTGAACGGTGGATCGCCCACGGTGGTCGTGGAAAACAAAAACGAGGAGTCGGGCCTCAAGATCACGGCCATGTTCGGGAAATATTTCGGGCCCCTCGACCTGAGCGTGGGCTTGATCGAAGACTACGGAGCCGTCGGCATCGGATTCTGGCTGGATCCCGCCCGCCGCTACGGAGTGAAGGCGGAAGTTTATTCGCAGGGCCAGGGCAAACCCATGACGGCCCGAGTGTACGGAAGAGCCACGCTGTTCGCGTCGTTTTACGTGACCGCCGGTATCGACCAATTCCCCAAATACACCGACAGCCGGGGTAAGGCGGAGCGCGCCTACTTCTTCGGAGCGGGCCTCTTCTTCGACGACGACGACCTGAAGTACCTGCTGGCATTCAAGTAGCCGTGTCCCATTCGGAAGCTGACGACCTCAAATACATGAAGCTCGCTTTCGAGGAGGCGCGGGGGGCGCTCGCCCACGACGATATCCCCGTAGGCGCAGTGCTGGTGAAAGACGGCAAGGTGTTGGCTGCGGGACGCAATGAACGCGAGGTCCTCGGATCACCCGTGGCGCATGCCGAAGTGCAGGCGTTGGTACAGGGTGCGAAGGCCAACGGGCACTGGAACCTTTCAGGAACCACTCTCTACGTAACCTTGGAGCCCTGCCCGATGTGTGCAGGCGCACTGGTGCAGGCGCGGGTCGCGGAGCTGGTGTATGCCGCCTCGGATCCCAAAGGAGGGGTGGTGAGCCTGGGAATTCCTGTGCTGGAGAATCCTGCCCTGAATCACCGTTTGGCAGTAAGGCAAGGACCCTTGGCCGCGGAGGCGGGAGAAATGCTTCAGGCTTTTTTCCGCCAGAAACGACGGGAAAAGGGCAGCTCGGGCAAGAAAGACTAGGCTATTTCTTCTCTTCGGCGGCAGGCTCCGCGGTGTCTCCGCCCTTCTTTTCCTGCATTTCGTCGCTGGGCGCTTCGCTGGATTTATCGTTAGCGGCGGTGGTGCTGCCCTCGATCGGCTCGCCTCCCTCTTCCGTAGGCGCCTGCTTCTTGGGGCAACCAGTAAGAACGATCAGCATGCAAAACAGAGCGAAAAACGAAAAGAGTTTCATCGGGTTCTCCTACCGCTCCATGGTAGCCTTCCTGAGATGACGAGGCAAGCGCTCCTCTCCGCCCTTCTTTCCGGATTTCTCCTCGGCTTGACCACGCTCGGACATGGCCAAGTCTATCATCTG
This sequence comes from Bdellovibrionota bacterium, assembly GCA_036559405.1. Classification (GTDB taxonomy): domain Bacteria; phylum Bdellovibrionota; class UBA1018; order CAIPTA01; family CAIPTA01; genus JAKFYM01. The sequence continues at coordinate 6,403 of DATBTF010000174.1, read as the reverse complement.
CACTGGGCGATCTTCTTCGGCTTCGTTCCGCTCTGGGCCTCTTGGCTGAAAACCAAAAAGGCGAAGGCGGTTTTCCTCTCGGGCTGGGTCTGCCAGATTACATTCACCCTGATCGCCTTCCACTGGCTGGCCCACACCATCCATGAGTACGCCCACGTCGGCTGGCCGCTCGCGTTGCTGGTGCTGCTGCTGTTCTGCGCCTTGGCCAATCTGCAGTTTCCACTGGCGGGATTGGTTTGGCATATGCTTTTCCGTCATAAAAATCTCTCCGTCACCTGGCAGATTCTCGCCCTGGCATTGGTCACGGCGACATTTCAGAGATTGCTCACGGCAGTGTTTCACTGGAACTTCGGTTACGCCTGGCTCTATATGGGCTGGCCGGGAGTCCAGGTGGCGGAATGGGTGGGCTTCCGCTGGCTCTGCACCTTTTCGATCTGTCTGAACGGATTGCTGCTGCTGGCATGGCTGAATCGAAAAAACAAAAAATGGAAGACGTACGCTTCCTTTGCGCTGGCCGCATTCCTCCTGGTGAATGGGATGGGATGGTGGCGGCTGCGCTCCCTGCCTCCACCCGATGCCCTTGCCAGGGTTCTTCTTGTGCAGCCCAATATCGGAAACCGCGAAAAGGAAAAGCTGGAGAAGGACCAGACTTTCCGCGAAGTGGCTTTGGCCAGATACTACCGCCTCACCGACGAGGCGCTTCGGCAGCCCGTGACATCTCTGGACTTCGTTCTTTGGCCGGAGAACGCTTTCCCCGGAATCATCGGCGAGAGGGAACTGAAGTTCGGCCTCGGACCCTCGCTCAGGAAGTATCTGAGTTCACGAAAAATCCCGCTCGTTACAGGATCGTACGGCATCGATGAGGAGTTCAAAATCACCAATGCACTCTTCGCTCTCACGAAAGAGGGGGTCTGGAGCTCGCCCCCCTACCACAAACGGATCCTGCTTCCTTTTGGCGAGTTCGTTCCCGGCGCCGAAATTTTTCCCTTTCTGAAAAACTGGTTTCCCGACGTCCGCGAGTTCGGCAGGGGCGGCTCGCTGCGCATTTTGGAAATCGGCGGAATTAGGCTGGGACCGCAAATCTGTTATGAGGGCTTGTTCGATTCTGTCTCCCGCGATCTGGCAAATGCCGGCACGCAGATCATCGTCAATGTGACGAACGACTCCTGGTACGGCAGCTGGCAGGAACCCTGGCAGCACTTCTACATCACAATGGCCAAGGCGATCGAGACGAGGCGCCCGCTCCTGCGCGGCACGAATACTGGTGTGAGCGGAGTGGCCCTTGCCGATGGCACCATCACTCGGATCTCTCCCGTTGCCACGGAATGGTTCGGTCTGGAAGAAATCCCCTATCGCAGGAATCCGGAGCCCACCTTTTTCATGGGCTGGGGCTTCTGGTTCGACTGGATCTTTATCGGGCTCGGGCTGCTGCTTGTGCTGATCCGGAAAAATCTATTTCCCGTAGCCAATCGCCTTTAGCCAGTCCGGGGGCGGTTCGATCAGCTTGCGGGTGGAGAGGTCAAAAAAGCCCACCGTAAAATTCGCTTCGCAGCCGACGGTGCCGTCTTCCTTCAGCATCTCCTGCTGGGTTTTTCCGACCTTACCCACGAAGGGGTGCAGCCGCGTGCGGATCACGATTTTTTCGCGCAGCTTGATCTCTTTGAGAAACTTCAGGTTCGCTTCGAGCAGCACCGGGCCACGCTTCTTCTGCTGCACCTCTTTTACGCCGTATCCGTTCGCTGTCACGATCTCCCAGCGCGCCTCTTCGAAAAGCTGGGAGTAGGCGGCGTTGTTCACGTGCCCGAAGGTGTCGAGATGCGACTCGCGGATCAGCACTTCATATTTGTATTCAGGAATCTTCAATGCGGCCCAGTGTTTTGCGGTTGAATCCTGGGAAAAGTAAACCATACAATCGGATGGAAGAAACGGTGGCAGAGATGTTTTTTTACGGAAGAAATGTATGCAAGGGCCTCATTCGCCAGGGCGCGTTAGCCCTGGCGCTGCTGCTGCCGAGTTTCGCCTTGGCCGAGGTCTCGGTTTACGAAAGCATGAAAATCGGCGACGAAATCGCGGGCCTGCTCCCCCGCGCCCCCCTTCACTTCCGTCCCGAAACACCCGAAGACTCTTCCCTGCCGACATATTCGCTGCAACCGGAAATCCGCCTCCAGGGGCTGGAAGGATTCGGCGCGAACTTCACCGAGAGCTGCGCGATCAATTTATTGCGATTGCCCGAGGACCAGCGGAGGAACGTGCTCGAAAGAATTTTCAGCAAAACGAAGGGCGCGGGCTTCGACCGCATCCGCCTTCCTATGGGCGCCTCCGATTTTGCAGATGGCGAGAAAGGCAGCTATACCTACGACGATACGGAGGGTAATGAGCCCGACCCATCGTTTCGTCGTTTCAGTTTAGAGCGGGATGAGAAATCACTAGCGCTACTCCGCGAAGCCCAGGCGATCAACCCCAGGCTCACCGTAATGATTACGCCCTGGAGCGCGCCGGCTTGGATGAAAACTTCCGGGAATCTGCATGGCGGGCGCCTCGCTCCAGAGCATTTCCAGGATTTTGCCAACTATTTTGTGAAGACGATCCGGGAGCTGCAGAAGCGCGGCATCGCGCTCGATAGCCTCACGATCCAGAACGAGCCCTACTACCAGACGCAGGGCTACCCGACGATGCAGATGTTTCCCGAGGAACAGATCCGCTTCATCGGTGAGTATCTCGGCCCCACGCTCGCGAAGAACCGCATCCGGCTCCACCTCTACGCCCTCGACCACAACTGGGATCTCGCCAAGGTGGCTAAATCGATCCTGACTAATCCCGTGGCCGGACGTTATCTCCACGGCACGGCTTACCACTGTTACTCGGGCTCGCGCTGGGACATGAACGAAACCTTCCAGGCCTTCCCCGGCAAGCCGACTCTGCAGACAGAATGCACGGGATTCGACGGCATCCACAAGCGCGAGCTCGCGCAGGATTTTCACTGGTGGCTCGACAACCAATCCGTGGGAGCGGTGAGTATGGGCACCAGCGGCGCGCTCGGCTGGAATCTCTGCCTCGACGAGACAAATGGTCCGCAAAACGGCTTCAAGAATATCGGGGAAAACGGAGGCTGCACTTCCTGCCGGGGGATGGTGAAGATGGATTTCTCCCAGTCTCCGGCGCGCTTGACCTACAATCCGGAATTCCACGCGTTAGCGCAGGTGAGTGCCTTCATCGAGCCAGGCACGCGCCGGATCGGGCTGAGCGGCGAGGTGCCCGCGGTTCAGGCAGTTGCCTTTCTGAATGCCGACGGAACTCGAGTGGTGGTAGCGCAAAATCGCGGTCAGGAATCCGTCAAATTCCGCGTGCGCGCGGAAGACAATCAAGTAGTGGTCTATGAAATCCCAGCCAGAGCCGCGACCACTCTCACCTGGAAGGCTACTCCAGCTGCAGGGAAGCTTCGAGCGGCAAGTCGCGCGAAGAAGAACCCACCCGCAAAGTAAAGGCGCCGGGTTTTGCGTTCCAGGCGTGCTGATTTGTGTCGTAGAACGCGAAAGCGGACCGGTCGAGCGTCAAACTCACTCGCCTTGTCTCCCCAGGACGCAATGGCACCTTGGTAAATCCCTTCAGCTCTTTCACCGGACGTTCCACGCTCGGGCTCAGCTCGCTTACGTATAGTTGCGCCACCTCGGCTCCCGTTCGGGTGCCAGTATTCGTCAGGTCGAAGAACACCTCCACCCGCGGATGTTTCGCGCTTTTGTCGACCAGGCGAACAGAAAGATTCTTGAAAGCGAAGCTGCTATAGGAAAGCCCATAGCCGAAGGGAAAGAGCGGCGCGGGGCCTGCCCGGTCGAAGTGCCGGTAGCCGACGAAGATCCCTTCGGAATAGGTCACTCGATCGGGTTGGTCTTGATCTTCGGGGAAATGCCCGAAGGCCGGAGAGTCTCTCCATTCGACCGGAAAGCTCACGGGCAGCTTGCCGGAAGGATTGACCTTGCCCAGAAGCACATCGGCCAAGGCGCGGCTGCCTTCCTGTCCGCCGTACCAGGCGAAAACCACGGCCTTCACCTTGGCAAGCCAGGGCATGCTCACGGGATTGCCTGCCTGGATTACGACGATCGTATTGGGATTCACGTCGGCCACGCGCCCGATCAGCTCATCCTGCCCTTCAGGCAAGCTGAGTGTGGTGCGATCGAGCTCCTCCCCCTCGTAGAAGCGCGAGAGGCCGGCGAAGATCACGGCGGTATCCGACTTCGCGGCAAGTGCCACCGCCTCTTCAAGCTCGGCTCCCCTGGCTTCCTCGATTCCGAGGCCGGCCATAGCGGAACCGCCGTGCTGGTAGTATTCGAGACGGATTTTATAACTTTTTCCGGTCTCGGCTTTGAGGGGAACGCGCGAGATCGTTTCCTCCTGGTCTTGCCAGGCGTCGAGAACAAGCTGGTCGTTCACCCAGAGACGGGCGCCGTCATCGTGGCGCACGGTCAGAATGATGTTGCCGCTATTTTCGGGATGGAAGTAGCCCGTCCAACGCACGGAAAAATTAGCCCCACCAATGCCCGGGCCAGGGGTGTTCCAGACCCAGTCGAAGTCCACGCCCGGGTCCACGCGGGTGAGGGTAGGCGTGCCGCCGAGGTTGGGGTTGTTGAAGTATTCGCCCGTCACGCCGGCGCGGCCACGTTCGGTGGTCCATAGAGAGGTAGGAATGGAGTCAAAATCGCGGCGCATCCGCGCGCCCTCGGCAAAATTCCACTGCACGCCGGGAGCGGAACGACGCAATGCCTCGAGTGGGGTCGTGACCCAGGTCGGGTTCACGACCGAGCTGCCGCCCCCGCCCAGACGGGCGTGGCGGGCCGAGGCACCGAGCACGGCCACGGAGCGGGAATTTCGCAGCGGAAGTGCGTGGTCTTCATTCTTCAAAAGCACCAAACTGCTGGCGGCCATACGGGAAGCAATCGTGAGATGAGCCGGGCTGCTGATCACGGAGGGATGCGGGCGACGTACGGAGTCGAACAAACCACTCCCGAAAATCGCGCGCAGGATCCGGCGCACCTTATCGTTGATCAATCTTTCCGGGACTTCGCGGGAACGCACGGCGGCCAGGAGCTTCTCGCCGAAGTAAGCGCCCGAGGGCATTTCGAGGTCCAAGCCGTTGAGCGCGGAGGCGACCGTACTGTGGGTGGCTCCCCAATCGGAGATCACGAAGCCGCGGAAGCCCCAACGCTTTTTGAGAGTATCATTCAGCAGATAGGCGTTTTCCGAAGCGTAAGCTCCGTTCAGCTTATTGTAGGACGACATCACCGACCAGGTGCCTGCTTCCACAGCGGCATGAAAGCCGGGGAAATAAATTTCCTCCATGGTGCGCTCGTCGGCGATTACGTCGATCTCGGTACGTTTATGTTCCTGGTTGTTGAGAGCGAAATGTTTTGTGCTGGCGATTACGCCCTGGCCCTGCACACCTTGCAAGTATCCGCGGGTGATCTGGGCGGTGAGAAACGGGTCTTCCCCGAAGCTTTCGAAATTCCGGCCGCCCAAGGGCTGGCGGACGATGTTGATGCAGGGGCCGAGCAGCATATCGCGGCCCACGGCCCGCGTCTCCACGGCCATGGCGCGCGCCGCCTCGGAAACGAGTAGCGGATCAAAGGTCGCGGCCATCGCGATGCCGGCCGGGAAGGCCGTGGCCTGGCCCATGCGCACGCCGACAGGGCCGTCTGTCATCTGGATCGAAGGAATGCCGAGACGGGCGTTGCCGCGCGAGGCGAAGCCGCTCTCGTCACCGCTCAGGAATCCGATTTTCTCTTCAAGGGTCAGGCGGGAAAGCGCATCTTCCACGCGGGCTTCAACTGGCAGGCGGGGATTTTTATAGACGGGCTCGCTGGCAGCAAGAGCGTTCGAAGAAAACAGGACGAGCAAAATCGAAAACAGCCGCATTAGGTTTCCCCTCTCCTAAAATTTGGAACGGTAAAGTTAGCCAAGGCCCTCCCCGATGACAAGCATGATGCCGCGCGGCGATTCTTCACTCAATCGCCGAAGTGGAAATTCGCCAGTGTTTCCATGGTCGCAATCAGAGCTTCGCGCTCTTCCTGAGAGAGCTCGCCATTCGGCGGCATCTGGCCGGAGCCGGGGGTGAGGATGCGGTCGCGCATCTTCTGCATAAATCCGGGTTTTTCCCGCAGCCAGCGGGCGAGCAGGCCGGGCTGGTCGAAAGGAATCATCGGAGGTTTACCCCAAACTGGGTCGCTCGCGAATCGGTTGCGCACATGGCAGTTGATGCAGTTGTTGAGCGCGCCTTTGTGGGGCAAAGGTTTAAATTGCCCAGCGGTGAAAGAGGGAAACAGTTGCGCGGGATCCACTCCTTCGAGAGCCTCTTTGCTTCGACTGGCGAGCTCGGCGCAGTCCGCCTCGACCCTAGCTATTTTTGCGAATG
>DATBTF010000173.1:0-7501 GCA_036559405.1 Bdellovibrionota bacterium | reverse complement strand
GCAATGCGCCTTCTTTCGAGCATTTTGCTCTGGATTTTCCAGGGGTTACTGGTAACTTTTGATGGAAGTTTTCAGCAAAATATTCGAGGAAATCCATGAGCGTCCGCATCGAAAAAGACACGTTTGGCCCTATCGAAGTTCCATCCGACTCCCTTTGGGGCGCCCAGACGGCCCGTTCTTTGAAGTTTTTCGCGATTTCCTCGGAAAAGATCCCGGACGAGGTGATTCGGGCACTGGCTACGACCAAAAAGGCCGCAGCCCTGGTGAACCAGGCCAATGGCTCGCTCAAGAAAGAGAAGGCGGAGGCCATCCTCAAGGCCGCCGACGAGGTGCTGGCGGGCAAGCATGCAAAGGAGTTCCCGCTTTCCGTGTGGCAGACGGGCTCGGGCACGCAGTCGAATATGAACATGAACGAGGTGCTGGCCAACCGCGCCTCGGAGCTGATGGGCGGAGAGCGTGGCGAGAAGCGGCTCGTGCATCCCAACGACGACGTGAACAAGAGCCAGAGCTCGAACGACGTTTTCCCGACAGCGATGAGCATTGCCGCGGCCCTGGCGATCGCCGAGAAGGTGATCCCCTCGGTGCAAAAGCTGCGTGATTCGTTTGATAAGAAAGCCAAGGCCTTCAGTAAGATCGTGAAAATCGGAAGAACGCATCTCCAGGATGCGACGCCCATGACCTTGGGCCAGGAATTCTCGGGCTACGTTGCCCAGCTGGACCATGGCTTGAAGCATCTGCAGTCCGCGCTTCCGCATTTGTACGAGCTGGCATTGGGCGGAACGGCCGTCGGAACGGGACTGAATGCTCCCAAGGGCTATGCCGAAGGAACTGCGAAAGAGATCGCCAAGCTTACGGGCAAACCCTTCGCGACGGCGCCGAATAAATTCGAAGCGCTCGCCGGGAACGACGCCATCGTGCACGCCCACGGGGCATTCAAGGGCTTGGCCGCGTCTCTGTTCAAGATCGCCAACGACATCCGCTGGCTCTCTTCGGGCCCGCGCGCGGGTTTGGCTGAGATCACCATCCCCGAAAACGAGCCCGGCTCCTCGATCATGCCCGGCAAGGTGAACCCGACCCAGTGCGAGGCGATGACGATGCTCAGCGCCCAGATCATGGGCAACGACGTGGCTGTGGGAATCGGCGGCGCGAGCGGCAACTTCGAGCTGAACGTCTACAAGCCGCTCCTGATCCATAACTTCCTGCAGAGCGCCCGCTTGATCGCGGAAGGCTGCGATTCCTTCCGCCAGCATTGCGTGGATGGAATCGAGGCCAATATGCCCAGGATCGACGAGAATCTGCGCAAGAGCCTGATGCTGGTGACCGCGCTCAATCCGCACATCGGTTACGACAAGGCCGCGCAGATCGCCAAAAAAGCCCATAAAGACGGCAGCACCCTGAAAGAGGCGGCCATGGCGCTGGGCCACCTCACGAGCGAGCAGTTCGACAGTTGGGTGAAGCCCGAAGACATGGTGGGCGAGAAGTAGGCATTGGACGTACGCTTACTACCGAAGTGGTAGTAAGCAAATGCGTTACAAATGCTTCGCGATTTCCTGTGCAGCCACCAGATGTCCTGCGGGTGAATAGTGGCCACCGGGGATATAGAGTGTCGCTTCGGTTCTTTTCGGTGCAGCTTTCTTAAACGCTTCCCAAAGGGAGATCGCCTTTAGTCCGGCCGCCGAAGCTAACCCCAAAAATCTCTTTTCCCCAATATGTCTGCCGTATTTCCGGCCAGGAAAGCAGTGTTCCAGCTTAGGCACAATCCCTTCCTGCCAGAGTTTATCGTCGGTTTCGATATTGCTCGGGAAGTAGACTCCGAGCACGGGAACCTTTTCTGCCTCTGCACGGATTTGCTTCAGGATCCTTCCCGTGACTTCTATCCCTTCTTTCCATCCGTCATCAGGCTCTTCCAGAAATAGCTGCAGCTCGCCCGGGCAGCCCTGCTCGGGATACCCATGCACCATCGCGTATTCCCAAATGCGCGCGGTTTTGCGGGCGTAGTAGAGGCGGAAGAGGGCGCTATGGGCAAGCCACCAAGATCTGACTTTCGATGAATAAGTAAGAGGTAAGTCCCCTAGAAAAAATGAAGGCGACTCGGTACTCGAAGCGGGAATCACATAAGCGCGGGAAAAGTCGCTCTCTGCTTTGTTCTTCTCCGCATAGGCCAGGGTGTTGTTGATGAAGTCGTTGAGTCCGAGGAACTGCAGTACTACGGCCGAGGGCTGCACACTGTTCTTGAATTTGTTCAGGGCGAGCGCCTCGTCGAGGGTGCCGTAGTCGGAGGAGGCGAAGGTGTGGATGCGCGGCTTTTTGTTTTTGAGAAGACCTTGCAAGGTTCCCACATAAGTTTTCTCCCGCTCGATATCATTGGCTTCCGTCATCGAGTCGCCGAGGATCATGAGGGTGAAAAGGGAATGGTCGGGGGCGGGGGTCTTCAGCCAGTCGGAGCGGAAGCCGAGTTCGCTATAGAAGTTTTCCGCCTTGCCGCGCTTGACGACTTCGGAATAGGGGCCCGTATGGCCGAGAACCGGATGATAAACCCAGTCGAAGGCGAATTTGGGATTGTCGAGGCCCTTGAGGCGAAGAAAGAGCTCGCCGGAGGCAGTTAGAAACGCGAGAAAACAGATTAGGTAAACGCTGAGGCGCATTTCTAAAAAAGCCGGGTCTCGAGTTTGTCGCGCAGCTGCGGCAGCATTTTTCCGGCCCAGGAGGTGTCTTTGAGGGCGCGTGAATCCAGGGCATGCTCGCGGCGGAAAAAGCCGACGAGCGCTTCCACTTCGTTGCTATGAAAGCGTCTGAAGCCTTCGACCGGCATATTCGGCACGATGGTCACGAAACGCGCTGTTTCTTTCCCGTAGATTTCGGCGAAGGCGTAGGACTTCTTCTTGAACTGGGCGGGGCTCAGCTTCATCACGAAGTCCGCGTTGCAGTTCCAGGCCGGGGAAAAGATCTTGAGCTTGGGAAAGGCGCGGTGGACGGCAAGGCTGCAGTCCTGGTGGTGGGGGTGGCCGTATTCGCCGAGCGGCCCGTGCGAGTAGACCTCTTTCGGGGCCGGAAGCGCGCGCAGCCGGGCAGCGATTTCGTCCACCGGCAGGCGTTGCTCGAAGATGTCTTTGTAGTCCCACTGCTCGGACGCTTTCGCGCCGAGCAGTTTGGTGGCGGCACGGAATTCCGCCTGGCGCTCGGCTCCGCGCCCGTCGGCATTGCCGTCGGTCAGGCAGACCACGCGCCAGGGAAGGTCGCGCTTCCCGAGCAGCACTCCGGAGAAGAAGATCGTCTCGTCGTCCGGATGGGCCACTACGAGCAGGCGGTAGGCTTTGCTTTTCATCTCTGTCCTCTGCGCAGAGTATACCGGAAAACCGTGACTCGTGGGAAAGCGGGATGCTAGCATATTTGTGAATACCTGAATGAAAGCTCCACGATTTACCATGGGCCTCTTCTGCCATGGCAGCCACGATAGCGCCGTAGCGATCGCCGATAGCGGGGGCCAGGTGGTATTCGCCTCGGAGCAGGAGCGCTACGACCGCATTAAGCATAGCTCCGCCTTCCCATTCGAAACGATCGAGTCGGCATTTCAGGAGCTGGGCATCGGCTGGAGCGATATTCACGCCGTGTCATTCGCCTGGGATCCCTTTGCGGACCCACATCGGATTCTGGCTTTCCTTCTGAACAACGCCCTCAGCTCCGCCCGCTTTCTCTTCACCCCCAAGCAACGTACGCAAAGCCGGGTAAAAAAATGGAGGGAGATCCGGGGGGTGAAGGACAAGCTGCAGCGCCTGGGCTGGAAGGGGCGGGTGCGCCACTACAACCATCATCTTTGCCACGCCGCCAGCGCCTTTTTCAGTTCCGGCTTCGAAGCCGCCGCTTGCCTTACCGTGGACGGGAACGGCGAGATCGTCTCCACTACGATCCACGACGCGGAAGGTGGGAAGTTTCATCCCTATTTTCGCAAGGACTATCCCAATAGCCTCGGCCACTACTACTCGGCGCTTACGCAGTACCTCGGCTTCCAGCCGATGAACGACGAGTACAAAGTAATGGGCCTCGCCGCCTTCGGAAAAAAAGAAACAGAAATCTTCCGCAAGGTGGAAGAGCTGCTGGCCGTGGGCGAGGGCGATCCCTATGCTTTGAAGCTCGACTACTTCCAGTTTCATAAGGGCTTCGATCAGATGTGGACTTCCAGAGTCGAGGAACTGCTCGGGCCCGCGCGGAGACCTGGGGGTCCCATTCAGGAACAGCATGGCCATATTGCCCTGGCCGTGCAGTGGCGGCTGGAAGAGGCGTTGCTCGCGCTTTCCAGAAAAGCAAAAGAGCTCGGCCGAGGTAAGCTCTGCCTTTCCGGGGGCGTGGCCCTCAACTGCGTGGCCAACGAGCGGCTGTTGCGCGAGGGCGGCTGGGAGGACATTTTCGTCCCTCCCTGCCCGCACGATTCGGGCACAGCCCTCGGCGCGGCCTATCTTTCGCTCGCGGAAGAGAATCTGCGGATTGTTCCACCCCGTCTTCGGAGCGCGAGCCTGGGCGCTTCTTTGAAAACAGAAAAATTTTCTGCGGAGAAAAGCTGGAAACTTTCGCCTCTCGAAGGAAAAGAAATGCTGGAAGCCGTCTGCCGCCTCCTGGGCGGGGGAAAGATTGTGGCCTGGGCCGACGGACGTTCTGAATTCGGCCCGCGCGCTCTCGGCAACCGCAGCCTACTGGCCGACCCTAGGAAGGCGGAAAATAAGGAGCGGCTCAACGTGATCATCAAGAAGCGCGAGCCTTTCCGTCCCTTCGCGCCGATTGTCTTAAATGGGGAAGCGGACCGAATCTTCGATATGCACGGAAAAGATTCGCCCTTCATGCTGCGCACGGTTCCCGTGCGGCCGGGTTGGCGTGAAAAAATTCCCGCCGCGATCCATGTGGACGGCAGCGCCCGTGTGCAGACGCTCGAGAGAGATTGCAACCCAAGGCTGTACGACCTTTTGAAAACGTTCGAAGCGCATACCGGCGTGCCGGTGCTGCTGAATACCTCGCTGAACACGGCCGGGGAGCCGATCGTGAACAGCGTGGAAGAGGTGGGCGCGCTCTTTCGCCGTACCGAAGTGGAAGTTCTGGTGTTGAACGGGAGGATCTACGAAAAGGCTTAAGGCGCACATCCGTCATGACGGGATCGAGCTGACGCTGCTGGCGATCTTCAGTGCGTGGCTGATCCTGGTGCGGGTACGCCCCGCATTCCCTTCCTGGTTCATTCGGGAAGATTCGCGCTTTTCCGCCTCCGGGCTTTTTTCTTTCTACGATCTTGTGCAGGTTTTCGCCTCGCGCACCAACTCCATGGGCCAGTACCGGCCCATCACCTGGCCACTTTGGGGGATCCCCCAGTGGCTGGGCTTTTTCGACCCCGCCGTTTTCCATGGCGTTACGGTGCTCCTGCTGCTGCTCGCGAGCACCTGCCTCGCCCGCCTGCACTTTTTATATTTTCGGCAGCTCAGCATGGCGCTCTGGGCGGGCCTTCTGTACTTCGCGCTTCCCACCCACGATAAGCCGCTCTACTGGATCGCAGCCTGGCACAATACGGCGGCGGGGCTCTTCGTCCTGGCGGCCTGCGTGTCCCGGGTGGAGGCCGCCAGAAACGCGCGCCACGACGGCGGCTGGCGGCTGCTGAGCTTATTCTGTTTTTATCTTGCGATCGCCTCCCGCGAGCTGGCATTCGCCATGATCCCGGTGCTTCTGGCGATCGACTTTCATGAACGGAAAACGTTGCGACGGTCGTGGGAGATCGTGCTGCTCGGGGCCGGGATGTTTGTGTACCTCTTCCTGATCGTCTCGCCGCTCAAACGCGCCGCCGTGAGCCTTGAGTCGCAAACTTTGCCCGGAGCTGTCTCTGATTTTTGGAGCTATGGAGTGGCGCAGTGGTGGAATTTCGGCGACGGCCTGGCTCCGGTGAAGCTGATCTGGCCAAATGCCCTGGCGGCATTGGTGGTGTTGGCCTCACTCACAGGACCCCTCTTGCGCCGGCCGCTTGCCTTGGGCTCTATGTTTTTTTACCTCGGCATCGCGCCCTTTCTCCTGATCGGCGCGAAAGACAGCACCTATGCCGTGATCATGGGGGCGGGAGTGGCATTTCTGCTGAGTGGGTTGGCGGCGATGTTCCGCGAGCGCCTTCCCAAACTTCTTTCGCACCTCTTCACGGCGGCACTCTGCGCTTTGTTGTTGGCGTTCGTGCAGATGGAGCATCCGGGGAAAAGATACTTCCGGGAAAGTTTCATCAAGGTAAGCACCTCGCTGCGGGGGTTTTTGGATGAAACCCGGGGCTTCGCCCAGCGCCTTCCTCCCTACCGGGCGGTTCAAATCACCGACTTCGGCCCCAACCGAGAACCGCCCTTCGCCGAGACTCTCCACTTTCTCCATCCCGGGATCGACCAATTCATCCCCGAGCGGGTGTTTTTCTTCACGCGGGAGGCGTTAGGAATCCTCGATGGAGTGGGGGCACGCGATCCTGGCGACCCTCTTTGGAAAAATGTCTTTCCCTCCGTTCAGCCGCCGGTGCGGGTGAAATACACCGCCAAAGGATTCGAGGTGGAGCGTGATTGACCTCTTAGCATTGGAACTTGCTTTCGCCTTTGCCTTGCTCTGGGCGGCAAACCGTCTGCATCTGACCATGCCGCGGCTTTTTCTGGGACTGCTGGCCGCGGCCTTTGCCTGCCATGCGAGTGGTGTTTTGCAAATGTACGTGGCGCCTCCTCAATTTTTCCATACCGGCGCCGCCACCAGTGCGGGGAATAAGATACCGGCAGGGGGGGGCGAGGTGCTCGCGGTCGACGGCAAAGAGGTGCGCAGCCTCGGTGAACTGCTCAGCTCTTTGCGAGGGTCGGCCGGCCCTCGCCTGCGCACGAGCCGAGGGGAGTATTCTTCGCCAGTGTTCGCGGCTGACTGGAACTTTTGGGAGGCGGGTGACTCCTACCTATTGGAAGAGCTTAGCGGCGGCCTGTGGCTGGCGGAGACCAAGCCTGTCGTGCGTCGCAAGTCGCAAATGTTCGACCTACAGCTGAACGAAGGCATGCCCCGGTCAGGCTGGCGGATTGTAATTTCCGGCGGAAAGCCCGTGGGCACCGTCACGGAATTTTTGCGCACGCTCGAGGGTGTGCCGGAAAAAGGGCTGCTCGCCCTTCGCGGGATGAGCCCTACCCCGGACAACTCACTCTCCACAGTTTTCTTTTCCCCCTCGGCATTGCCCGCGGATCCGGAGCTGCCGCAAGAAACATTCTCCCAGCGCATGGCTGCGGCCATGGGCATGGACGGGCTCGTCGCTACCATCCGAATTGGTTCGCAGTCCGAGGTCACCGATGTGGTGCGGGCGATGCGGGACGGAAGCAGGATCGGTCTGCGCGAATTCCTGCGCTGGGCGACGCAGGCAAAAAAAGAATCCGCTTCTGTGACCTTCAATCTGCGGGGCAGTAATGTGGCCTCCATGAAAAAAGAAAGTCTGGAAATCTGGGCGCGGCCACGCCTCGCACTCTTTCCGTGGTGG
>DATBTF010000172.1:0-5645 GCA_036559405.1 Bdellovibrionota bacterium | reverse complement strand
CGTTTCAAGATCGTGAGTTTGCCATCGAGAGCAGCGCCGTCTTCCACAGGGTAGGCGTAGCTGAAATCGATGTCGGCAGTGATCGTATTGATGAAGCCGAGTTTGGTGCCCATGATCAGTTCGCCTTTGCGGGCGCTATCGTTATAGCGAAGGTCCACGTCAGCGGTGAACACCGAGCTGCGGCTGTCGAGACGGCCGTTCACATCCGTGAAACGAGCGATCGTTTTACGTCCGCCCATCACGGAAGGATCCGAGAGAACCATTACCGAGCCAACGCGGGTGCCTTCGGAAGGCTGAACGTGGTTGTAGATTTTCACGTTCAGGGAACCGTCGGTGGTTTGGCAGTTGAAGCCGTCAGCGCGGGCAGAACCCGAAAAAGCAGCAACAGCGAGGGTTACGATGGAGAGGGTGTTTACGAATTTCATATGCAAGTATCCTTTTCTAAATTTAATAAGTTTATCGAGATCCGTCTCGTTAACTCCGTGGCCTATCCCAGGGTCATCGCGGTTTTTCGGGATGCGCTTGTGTCGGCGAATCGAAAACTAATCGCGGGTTAAAAATAACTCCAATGCATAATAACCAAGTTATTATTCAAAATTTGTATTGATGGCCGGAACACCCGCCCGCTAAACTTTTCCGATGAGAAATGGAATTCTGCTCGCCCTGCTCGCGAGCTTGCTCGCCAAGGAGGCGAGAGCGGAGGACGCTCCTCCTGCGTCTGAAGCATCAAAGCCTGTCGTTGCTGTTGCCGCTCCCGCAGCTGAAGCCCCCCAGGAAGATCCGCCGCTCGGCTGGTTCACCTTCCTCACGAAAATTCCCGGCGACTATGTGGCAGTGGGGAAAAGCTTGTTCTCCAAAGACACGCTTCTGCCGTTCGCGGCTGTGGTGGGCTCCACCGCAGCGCTGATGAAGTACGATTACGAGCTTTGGCAGCCTCTGAGCGAGAAGCACAGCCAGGATAAGGGATTCCGCGACCTTACGGAATTCGGCTGGAACCTCGGCAAAGGCGGCGCCCAGTTTGCCATTGCCGGCGGCTTTTTGTTGTATGGAGCGGCTTTCAAAGGCCATCGCGCGCTCCGCACGGCCAGCCAGATCGTGGAGGTGGTGATCGCCACGGGTATTACCACGCAAGTGCTGAAGCACATCACCGGGCGGGAGAGCCCGAACGTGGCCACCACCACCCGCACCGGTTACTGGCACTGGTTCCCCAATCCCGCGAAGTACAGCCGGCGGGTTTCGATGTACGACGCCTTTCCGTCTGGCCATATCGCCACGACCTTCGCCACGGCCCGCGTGATCGAGGTCAATTATCCCGAACACAAGTGGATTCCATTCGCGACCTATCCAGTGGTGGGCTTCGTGGCGATGAGCATGGTGGCCACGAACGGCCACTGGTGGAGCGACTACCCGCTTTCCCTCCTGCTTGGCTATCACTTCGCTAAAGCCGTCACGCGGGGGAACGCGCCCCAGAAAGCGGAGAGCGAAACGGCCTGGAAGGTGGATCCCTTTATTCCCGTGCCGGGAGCGGCTGGAGTTCTCTTCTCCAAACGATTCTAGTCCGCAGCAAATTGTGAGCGAATGCGGGTCCTCTTGTGGATAAGTGGGCTCATAATCGTTTCTTACTGACACTTACTGGGTTGCCGCCCGGAGTCTCAATCGATTCCCAATATTTCTCTCACCACACCCTGACAGGCAAATCGCCGCAGGCGTGTCTGAATAGGGCGGAACCCAAACCATATGGAGGCACGAATGAAACCAAACTCTTTAGCAGTAGGTTTTCTGTGCATCGCCTTGCTGAGCTGTTCAGCCAAGAACGATGCGGGGAGCACGAATTCCCCAGATACACAGGCGCAGGTTACGGACGCGGAGAAGCCCGCGGTTCCGGCTGCTGACATCCCCCTGATCACGGTTAGCGCCTCCGGAGAGGAACAGGTTACCGGGATGCCCGCTGTGGAATACCGCAAGCACCTCGGAAATATTTTTCCCGCGGTCGAGGCGGCGGTGATGCCGGCGGTGAAGCAGACAAGAGAAGCCAACCCATTCGGCCTGCGCACTGTCGTAGTAGGCGTGGGGCTCAAGCTCGGCTTGGGCGGATCTATTGTTGGCTGGGGAGTTCAGGGCGGCATCAAGCTCGCGTTCTCCAATGATATGAAACCTTCCATTCCTTAAACAGAATTAGAATCAGAGGAAACAATTATGAAAAATCTATTTTTGTACGGATTTCTGTTTTTGATGAGCTATTCCGCTTCGGCGGCCACGCTTCCCGCTTCCTGGTATGTGCTTCCGGAGAGCGGATCTTCGCTCAGTGCAGGGATCGACCAAGACGACGCCAAGAAAGAGGCTGAGCTCGCCGCCCAGCTGGATGCCATTTTCGGTGCTCAGGCGGCGGCTCTCGATGGCCATGTGTCCGCAACGGACGCTTCGGCCGGTCTGAGCGGCCAGGTGCCCTGGCGCTTTGTCTCCTTCATCGGCGACCTTGGCGTAACGGCAAACGGCAAAGTGGGCGCGCTCGCCTGGAAAGGCACGCCGGCCATGTCGGTCTACTGGCAGAAGAAAGAAAACTTCGGCCTGAGCCCGGCCGCCAGCGAGGAGGGGACCACGGCCGCGATGGTGCTTAGCGCAGAAACCACGCAGGCTTCGGTGGATTCCGAGATTGATTCGCTCGTAAAGGCCGCGATGGCTTCGCACAAGATCTCCAACGAAGAGGAGCTCAAGAAAAACATGCGTTCGGCGGTGGCGGACTTTGCTTCGCTCGGCGCGCAGGTGGACAAGGCTCCGACCGTCAGCTGGGATCCTTCCCGTCTGCGGGTAGATTTGAACGTGGAAGTAAGCGGCAAGGTGAGCTTTCTCTATAGTGCCAGCGCCGCGCTTCGGGTGCGTCTCGAGTGGTACAAGGTTCCCGGCAAAAAGCCTGCTTTCAGCCCGCTTGCGGCCGAAGGCAAGTGGCTCAACTCCAAGGGACTCGAGAGCCTGATGGTGGCCCTGAGCCAGGACGTGGCTACGGTTGCCGACAGCCAGAGCCCGGGAGTGGATCTCGTGGCCAAGCAGTTCCGTGTGGGTCTCGGAGTTTCCGTATCGGGGACGATCGGGGTAGCGAAGGGAACTGCCTCGGCTTTGGCCTATATCTACTTCAGCAGAGTGGAAAAGAAGCCCACTGCCTCCGTGGCGGTGGACGACAGCCTTCCGCTCTATATGGTGGATGCGGATCCGAGCGAGCAGCGGCTGCAGTTCGCGCAAGCGCACGGCAACCTTGTTGCTGGTGGCGGGAAAGAGGCGATCTATCGCCTGGACCGCGCCAAGTTCCGCGCCGGCATGACGAAGGCGATGTCGATGGGACGATTCTTCGCCCAGCGCGCGCGCAAACAGGAAACGGCCAAATGGAAGCTGAAGACGGTGAAAGGGAACTTCGACCTTTCGATCACCGGCAGTGTGGGTGTGGTCACGGTGGGCGGGCTCGCCTCGGCCGAGATCGAATTTGAAAACAAAAATTTCTAAGGAATAAGGAGTAAAAAATGAAAAGAATTATTTTCTCCGTGATGGTTCTGGGAATCTTGGGCTCTGCGCTGCCGGCGCAGGCGCGGGAGATCCCCGGTCTCACCCGGTTCGTGTCCCAGGAAATCTCCACAATGAGTCGTGCTGTGGAAGGAAGCAGTGCGGGAGGCGAGGCCACCGAAGGCCCTGATTACTTCTTCAAGCGGTTCATGGTGCGTGTGCGCGCATCGATGGGGTTTGATGTGCCCTGGATCGCTAGCTTCCAGGTAGTGCCTGAAGTGGAGCTGGTTTGGTATCGGAGTATGCCGAAGTAGCTGTTCGAAAACTTAAAAATAAAAGCGCCGGAGAAATCCGGCGCTTTTATTTTTTGCCTACTGTCGCTTCTTTCAGTACGAACTTCGCGAAGAGAAACACCACGAAGGCTACGATCAGGAAGTCGATGCTGGTACCAAGGACTTTGCCGTAGAGGATGCCGTGGTAGCTGAGCTTGCGGATGTCATCCACCTGGGCCGCGCGCAAGGCGGGCTGGAATACGATGGGCATCAGCAAGTCTTGCACCACGCTGGTCACCAGCTCGTTGAGCTTACCGCCGATGATCACGGCAATGGCCAGACCGATCACGCCATAGTGTTTCAGAAAGCCGACGAATTCTTTCAGCATTGGATCCCAGAGGAGTGTGGTGCCCAGGACAGGAATCGAACCTGCACATCGTTAAATACACGGCCCTGAACCGTGCGCGTCTACCAATTCCGCCACCTGGGCAACTTAGTGATTGAGACGGGAATTTTTCATGTTCGCAAGTGCTTGGCAAGTGGAAAACTCGGATGGACAATAGGCTAGTACGAAGCAAATTACGTTTTGTGACGCAATGCACGGAGGCATACAACCAATGCGAATTTCTTTTTATGCTTTCCTTCTTTTGGCGTCCCTCCCGGCAAGTGCCGATTCTGGCGGTTCTCCGGAAACGACCTGCAGCGGCCGTTTGCTGGTTCGGGGTGAGAATTTACAAGGGCGCTGTACGGGATCCCACTGCTCCGGACACACAAGGTACGAGCAGGTCTCCGGCAACGGAACATGCGACGGCGATTCGGTGCAGGTTCATGGCTACCGCAATGGCGCGTATCTGAATGGTTCCTGCAGCGGCGGCTCCGTCCACTTTTTTCTTTCCAGGTCGTCCATTCGGCTCATGGGGAACTGCTCGGACGGCCGGATCTTCGAAGGTGAGGCCCGCTCGAACGGAAAAGTCATTTATGGGCGATGCCGTGAAAACAGTACCTTCTCCGTTTTAGTGCACGATGAGTGGGTTGCTTTCCAGGGGACTTGCCGGTGATAGCGGGGGCGAGAAAGTTTGCCCTGTTTTTTTTCGGCCTTTTTGTTTTCGCGATTCCGGTCCGGGCTGATCGCGCCGCTCTCGACCGCGATGCCCGGGCCAAATTCCTGCAGTTCAACCTATTTACCGACGGCCGTGGCATGCACCTCTCGCCCGGCCTCATCACGTACTTCAACGAGGTGATGAGCAAGCTTCCCTCCCCGGCGAATCGCAAGCTCGATATGCGCTCCTGGCTCACCCGCCGCTGGGGCCTCAACTTCGAGGGAAAAGAAGTGGTGGGTCTGTTCACCAAAGACTACCGCAGCCTGAAGGTCGGGGCCGTAGGTTGCGTGGCCTGCCATAGCGGCCGCGCCGCGGGCCAGCTGGTGGTGGGGCTGGGAAATAAAAATATCGACGTGGTTCGCCTGGCCACCGATGCCTATAAGCTCGAGAGCTGGTGGAAAAAGCACGTTTCACCGGCCAAGAAAAATGCGGCTTATGTGGATGTGGAAGAGGATGCACTCGCCTTCGCCCGCTATCTCGGCGACACCAGAATCGGCAATTTAAGCCAGGGGCTCGTTCCCGTCTCTTTCATCCGCGGCTGGTTCTACCGCGTGCATGGGGAGCCGGTGCCTACGGAGATGCGCAGGGGGCAGGTGAAGGTTCCCTTTCTTTGGGGCTATGAGGAGAAGCGGAAGATCGGGCTTTTCTGCGACGGCTATGGCGATCCGTCCGAGGCCGGCTGGGCCGCGGCCGTGGAACTGGCAGCCGGCCAAAGTGCTGAAGCAGTGCGCGCCTACTATCCCCAGGTTCTCGAAGCAGAAGAGCTGTTCCACCACTTTTT
>DATBTF010000171.1:0-6328 GCA_036559405.1 Bdellovibrionota bacterium | reverse complement strand
GGATCTCGCTCTCGACTCTTACGAAGTGATCTATTCCTGCTGCAAACGCTGAATTTCCTTCTTTAGATCACTCATCAGCGTTTTCCAGTTCTGGCCCTTTTCAGCGCAGGGCATTCGCCACATTTCTTTTGCTAGTAATTTGGCGCGCAATTGCTCCAGAATCAGGCCAGCCCAGCATTGTGATTCGAAGGTCAGAGTCAAGGCGAAGGATTCCTTTATGGTTCGCGATCCGTGCCAATAACCGCGCGGCAAAAACAGAACTGATCCCGGCTTCAGTAAAATAGTCTGCAAATTTTTTTTCGGAGGTATGAACGAAGGCGCTAGCTCCAGGCCGCTTCGCTGCGCAAAATATTCCGAATGTGCGAAGCGGATTTCTGGGTTGGGTGCGATCGTCCATTCTTTCTCACCGTGGAGCTGGATCAGGAAAACTTCCTGGTCGTCCCAGTGAAGGGGCGAGCCCACTCCGGGAGGGGAAAGGTAGGCATTGCACTGGTACATTATCTGGGGAGTTTTCAGATCTTTCACGAGTGCATGCATGGAATCACGGATTTCCGGGAGGCGGCGGTCGAGGTCGTCTGTGACCAATGTAATGTGGCCTTTCTCGTATGCGGATTTTGCGGACCGAGACGAGAGAATTGTTTCGAGTGCCTTGCCGGATCGATCCTGGGACCAAGCCTTGACCTTGAGATCCTGCTGCCGGCCCAAAAACCGTAAAAAGGCCTCGGTTGTGGCCAGAGCCGGCAATTTCAGAAGACCGCGGAAGCGCGCTGGGCGGCCATGGGTGACAATAGGCTTATGCGCCCAATAGTCGCGCAGAAAAAGTTCCGGAGAAAGAGGTGAAACAAGTGTCGAAAGCGGAATCAACGGCCGGTTCATTTTCCTCCTCCGATATTGAGCACTCAAAGTGCTCGCAGCCAGCGCTCCGCGTGGATAATTCTATAGGCAGCATCGGGGTCCTGGATGCAAAGAACGTCCCAGTGCGCGTTCAATTTTTTCTCATCCACCGCGCCTAGCTGAGCGAGGGCGGAATTCTCCAGTAGCGAACGGAAATAGGGAGCCTGGCGCTTCAGGCTCAGTTGATCGAGCGGATCGTAGTCCTGGAATTTAGGCTTCAGGCGCACCTCTTCCGGCAGTAGCCCCTGCATGGCGGAACGGAGCACCACCTTGCCTTGCTCCACTGTTTGAAGCTGCGAGAGCGGTAGCTGGAAAACGAAGAGTGCGAGGTCGAGGTCAAAATAGGGATAACGGAATTCCATGCCGTGCTTTTTCGCCAGGAGATGCTGTTGCTCCATTTGAAAGGCGTGGGTGCCGGAGCCGAAGAACCGCAGATAAAGATCCTGCCGATAACGCTCGCGGATTCCCGCAGCTCTGGCTGCTTGCCGCTCCCGGCTAAATCTTTCCGCCACTTTTCCCTGCACCTGATGTTTGCGGAAGAAGTCCTTCACGCACCAAGCCGGCAACTTCCCTGGTTTCAGCCTGCGAAAGGCCTGGGCCGAGACGGGCGGCAGGAAAGGTTTTAGGGCGTAGCTCCATGAAAAGGCCAAACGCTCCCGCCTCGATTCCGAAAGGGCACGCAGCTCCCGGCGGAAGCCGCGCCAATTTCCCCCTCGCAGCAGATCGTGCAGATAGCTCGGAGGCGGGATGAAAAGATCATCGCCTCCGTGGCCCAGGAAAATCCCGTCCGCGCCTTTTTCCTTGGCCAGATCTAGAAGGGGCCGGAGGAAGAAGAAGTTCGGGCTATAGAGCAGATCGACCCAGCCCGGCTCGGGATTCAGATCCGTGCTGGCGAGATCGCGCTCCGGGAAGGAGCGCAGAGCCCCCCGGCCGAGATGGCTGGAGACTGCCTCGAGCATGCCTTCGTCGCTGGCGGCAGGATCTTGAAACTGGGCGGCGAGCAGGAGCGGATCTGAAACCTCACTGGTGAGAGCGGCAAGGGAAGAAGAATCGAGCCCGCCGCTGAGGAAGATGCCCGTCTTTTTTCCTGCGCGGATCCGCACCGCTTCGCGCAGCAGCTGCAGGCAGCGCTCGCCATAATCCGAGGGGCTCAGAGAGAGCCGGTCCCCAGGCACGAAAGAAAAATAGCGGTCCATGCGCGAAGAGCCATCAGCCCCGCACTCCAGCAGATGCCCTGGAGGAAGGCGGCGCAGCCCCTGATAGAAGGTGCGGTCGTAGAGGCAATAGAAATCAAGCAGAAAAAACGCCAGGGCTTCTTCGTCGAGCTTGCGCGAGAAGCCAGGCATGGCGCTGAGGGCGGTGGGGTCGTCGGAAATATGGAGAGTGCCGTTGATCTGCACGTAGTAGAGGGGAAGCTGGCCCATGGGGTCTCGTGCGGCGAAGATCTTTCTTTTTTCCCGGTCCAGCACAACAGCTACGAAATCCCCGCTAAGATGGCGCGCGAAATTCCGGCCATGCTTTAGGTATAAGGCGAGGATCTTTTCTTTCGTGGCATGGCCTTGGCAGAAGACCTCGGTTCCCTTTCCCGAATCCGGTCTCAGGGAAAGCGCATGGGTGAACTTC
This sequence comes from Bdellovibrionota bacterium, assembly GCA_036559405.1. Classification (GTDB taxonomy): domain Bacteria; phylum Bdellovibrionota; class UBA1018; order CAIPTA01; family CAIPTA01; genus JAKFYM01. The sequence continues at coordinate 3,811 of DATBTF010000171.1, read as the reverse complement.
ATGAGAGCAGGGCCAGATCTTTGCGGCTAGGCGCTGTGTGCGTTGGGTTCAAGGCCACGCTTCCATTTTCCTTCACCAGATATTCCGTGAGCGGCTGAGCCTCCGAGAGCGGCATCCCGCGCAGATGGGCACGGATTGCGGGAATCTGCTCCCAGCCAAAAGTGAAGGAAGGAATGAAGTCGCTTACACCTTCAAGCGGCAGGTAGCATTCCGAGCCGCCCTCGGCATAGAGCACGAAATGGGAGGCGCCCACCGATCCAGCCAGGTCGGCGAGAAATTCTTTAGGGCAGCAGCAAAATTCCTGGGAATCCAGCCATTGCGCGGGCTCCACGAGAAAGGGGGCCAGCGGAGAGGCCAGGCCACGGAACTCCTTCTGCTGCCACCAGGTGCCGAACACCAGAGCGGCCTTGCCGTATCTGGCGACCATTGTCTCGAGCCACTTCTTTCCGGCTTCTGAAACCAGGGAGTTTCCGTGGCGGTCGGGGCTGGCGTCGGCATGTAAAAGGATGTTTCGCCCATTCCCTCCATGCGCCCAGTAGCAGTTGGCGCCGAAGCGAAGGAGATCGGAGGCTTCTCCATAGAAAGGCAGAGCCGTGAGCTCGAGCTCGTCTCCGAAGGAAACGCTTTGCCCATGGGCCAGAGGAATGACTTTCGTGAACCCCAGAAGCTCCAGATATTTTTTCAGGCGTGGCGCAAAATCATGATCGACATCCTGCGGAATATAGATCGGCAAATCGGATGGGAAACGCAGGAGGGTCGCCTCGTCGCAGTGATCTGTATGGTGGTGGGTGAGTAGCAAGGCGTCGATCTTTCCCAGCTCAGAAAGGGAAGGGGGATCGATCTCGAACTTTGTGTTTTTAGCTGGCAGCACAGGATCCACAAGCACGGAAAAATTTCGGCTGCGCAGGAGGAGGCCAGCATGGCCGAGGTGTAGGGCGGAAAGCTCTCCGGCCTGTGGTCTCGGCCAAATGCGTGGCGGATTTTTTTCCGCTTGAGTGGGCAGCTTGCGCAAAAAGGAGGCGATATGGGCGGCGACGCGGGAGGGAGCGGTATCGCTCTCTCCCGATAGCAATGCGTGGATCTTGGGGATGTCCGAGGGGGAAATAGGAAAAATCTCTGTATTATCTCCAGCGGACAAAATCATCTGCAGGCCGGAAACTGTTTCCGATCTACTTTGAGCCTGCCTTTTCTTGTCACGCAGAGCATTTTCTCCTCCCCACTTCTCTAGGATTCTGCCGAGATGGCTGAGCAGGGCTGCTTTCTCCGCCGGTTTGCCATCCAGCCAGGCATTGTGGAGCGCGCGCTTCAAGGCGAGGGAAAGTGAATTTTCCAGCTCGCAGGCTGCATCGAGGAAAGCGGGATTCAGGAACCAGGCCACGGAGGGATCGACCTTCGTCCCGTGCTGGATCTCGGTGGAGGTGAGTATCCGCAGAGAAAATGCCCCGCTATCAAAATTTGTTGGCAGTGAGCCTGAGAGGAAATCAGGTTCCAGGAAGCCCTGCTGGAAGAGGGAGCGGAAGAGCTCTTTGCCCTCCAGCTCCACGCTTTTTCCGTTGAGGTTGAGGCGCACTTTTGTTTGGGGATTCCAGTGGAAATCCACGGTCAGTGCTCGATGCGCAGGGCCGCCGTGTGGAAGTTCGAGGAGCTTTGAACGGGCTGGCCGCCCACACGGAGCTCCCATTTCCAAACCGGTTCCTGCTCGCGCCCTTCGGGGCACATATCAATGGATACGGAAATTTTCTCGCCTTCCCTCACCGGCAGGGGGCGCTCGAGCGGGAAAAAATACTGGCTCCAGATATAGGGGGAATAGGCTAGCGGGGGCTTTGTGGAAAAGGCGGCGCCCCCGCCGAGGTGAAAGGTATACCAGCCGAGAATTCCGTGAATGAGGTCGGTGCGCTTGGCGGTGAACTCGAGCTTCCAGTGGAAAATTTTCGGCAGGTCACGTGAATAGTCGATCGCTGGCGCATCCTGGGGCTCAGCCACGAACTCCCCTTCCGAAAACTGATTGTAGTAGGGGGTATGCACGGCATGGAGTCGGAAATCGGAGAAGTCGAAGCCGAAGACTTTCCCGCTCCAGCTCTCCACGCAATCGGCATAGGCCGAGTTGGCACAGACAGGCACGAAGGCATTGGTCACCGAGCCCGGCACGAGGCGTCCGCCTGGTTTGAGGAAGCGCCTGCGCGCATCCGGAAGATAGCGGAGGACATTGAGATAGCCTGTGTTGGTAATGATCACATCCACCTTTTCTGGAAGCTCGAGATCGGTGGAGAGGCCTTCGAGAAATTCGATTTTTTGGCTAAAGCCATTTTTCGCGGCGGCAGCACGGGCCAGATCGATCACCGGCTCGAACTCGATCGCATATACTTTACGTGCGCCGGCCTGGCAGGCGAAGAAAGAGTGAAGGCCCGAGCCTGCGCCGAGATCGAGCACCACGTCTCCCGGCTTCACGGAGGCGAAAATCGCCTTGCGGAACTGCTCCTGGGTGCCATCTGTCAGCAGGTGACGGTGCTCTTCGATATAGGGCGCGGCCGTCACGCAGTTCATCACCATATTCGATACGCCGACTCCGCCATCCATTCCCATGGTGGCGGTTACGGCTTGGGTGAGCTCCCGTACCGAGCCATAACGCAGGAGCTTTGGTGCGCTGTACTTCGGTTTCTTTTCCGTGTTTTTCTTCTGACTCATGCCCCGCCTTGCCCCTAAGAGAATCGCTATGAATACTGTTCCTTAGCCCACCTGTAAAAACAAGGTTCTCCTCCAGGATTTCTGTTGCTGTAAGGAATGCTGCACTGTGAAAATAGAGAAAATGGAACCTACCCAGATGCGAGAATTTTACAAAACCGGCGCTCATCAGCCCCGGCACGAGACGGCGGCTGCGGCTCTGCTTAGCGGAGCGAATAACCACGCGCTTCTCGAGCTGGCGGAGGCGATGGAGGACATACCTTACCTGATCTACAAAGGCACGGCCTTGGCTCATCTTTACTATGCCGAGCTCTTTCTCCGCCCGCGGGCCGATACGGACCTCTGGATCCACGAGCAAGGCAAGGAAGAGTTTTTCCGCCGGCTAGAAGCGCTCGGCTATCTCTCCGAAAACCAGAATATCGGCACCCTCCTTTCCTATCAGGCAGCCTTTCGCAAAGAGATTCTGCCAAGGATTTATTTGACGTTGGACGTGCATTGGCGCTTGTTCAATGTGCAGGAGCTCTCCGGTCTCCTTTCCTTCGAGGAGGCCCTGGCGGAAAGCGTGGAGCTCTCGCCCTTGAAAGCGCGCACTTTATGTCTTACCCATGCTTTGCTTGTTAGCCTGGTGCATCGAGTGGCGCATCGGCAAAATCGAATGGATCTGCTTCCTCTGCACGACATCCACCTTATGCTCGAACAGCTGAGCGAAGACGAGGCCACCAAGCTGGTCGTGCTCGCCCATGAAAAAAAAGTAATAGCTCTCTGCCAGCATGGGATCGAGCTTAGTCGGGCTAGTTTTGGAACGGAGCTCTGCGTACCCCTGGAAAAATTTCTTTCCCAGCAAGAAAAAGCAGGGGAAAGCTCTTCGCTCTACCTTTACGGGCGGAAATCTCCCGCCGCGCTTTGGCTGGCCGACCTGAGGTTTCTGCCTTGGTCAAAGAAACTGCGCTACCTTTGGGAGCATGCCTTTCCCGCTCCTCTCTATATGCGCCGGAAATACGGCTTCCGCTCGCACGCTTTTCTACCTTATTTTTATTTCTTTCGGCTTGTAAGGGGCGCTGGAAAAATCTGGAAGAGGGCCGGCTGATGCTTAAGCTGGCCAGTCTCTCGAAAGCATTTGCAAGCCCCG
>DATBTF010000170.1:0-13892 GCA_036559405.1 Bdellovibrionota bacterium | reverse complement strand
ATACACTTTTGCGCCCACGCCCTCGAGAAGCTTCAGCGTCGTTTTGATGTCTTGGAGGTTGGGAACCCGTTTGAGCTTCACTCGCCCAGGAGTGAGAAGAGTGGCGAAAAGAATCGGCAAGGCAGCGTTCTTGCTGCCACTGGCTTCCACGGTGCCCGAGAGCTTTTTGCCGCCCTGGATATGGAAACTATCCATTCTCCCAAGCTACCAGTAAAAAGCGCTTTCTTCCAGCAAGGTCGGCCTCACGCCAAATGCGTTTCACATCTGGCTGCCTCGTCCACTTTCGCTCAAGTAAGAGCGCGATGCGCGGGCTCAGTTCCAACGCCGTGTAGGCTGGCCGATTTTTCTGACAGGCTTGTAAGATTCGCTCGGCGATCCAAGCGGCGCGCTCGGATACGCCCTTCACACTCTTTCTTGTCAGCGGCTCCAGTGCGAGACGCGGCTCCCACGCCCGCACATCCGCCGCCACTTTGTCTTTTTTTAAATCCAGATAAGGTGGATTGGAAACTACGAGGTCCCATCGCTCACGCGCGAGTTTTTTTGAAAAGAGATCGTGCTTTTCCAGGCGCACGCTGTCGGGAAACAGGCGGCGCATATTTTCTCTCGCAACCTTCAGGGCCGCCGCAGAAATGTCGCTGCCCACCACCTCCAGCGCAGGGCTCTCTAGCTTAAGACTAAGTGCAATCGCCCCACTTCCCGTACCGATATCGAGCAGCCGGGCACTTTTACGACCGCTCAACAAGGCCAGAGAGATTTCTACTAGGCGCTCTGTTTCCGGCCGGGGAACCAAGACGTCGTAGTTCACCACAAAGTCCCGACCATAAAAAGGCGCCGCGCCGGCTACGTATTGAAGAGGTTCTCCCTTAAGACGCCTCTTCCACCAGGATTCCCATTTTTTAGATTGGGCGGGGGCGAGAGCAAAAGACCTGTTCAGGATCAAATCTGACTTCGAGCAGTTCAAGAGGGACGACAGCAGCCAAACAGCGTCTTCTTTCTTCTTTTTTGGAATCCCTTTCAGGATTTCCGCGACGGTCACAGCACGCTCGTACTGTTTTTCAGCTGCTCGGCTTGGGTGTAGGCGATCAGGGCCTCGATCACAGCATCAAGTTGACCTTGCATGACATCAGGAAGGTTATGCACGGTAAGACCAATTCGGTGATCTGTTAGCCGGCTTTGCGGAAAGTTATAAGTGCGGATACGTTCGGAGCGGTCACCCGTGCCCACCATCGAGCGCCGGGCGGCTGAGTGAGCTGCGTCTACCTTGCTCTGCTCGGCTTCGTATAATCTTGCCCGGAGAATCTTCATCGCTTTGTCGCGGTTCTTGTGCTGACTCTTTTCGTCCTGGCACTTCACTTCCGTGCCAGTGGGGATATGCACAATACGAACTGCCGAGTCTGTGGTGTTAACGCTCTGTCCGCCGGAGCCGCTCGCGCGCATTACATCGATGCGTAAGTCGGCCGGATTGATTTGGATGTCCACCTCTTCGGCCTCGGGAAGCACCGCTACCGTCACCGTCGACGTATGAATGCGCCCCTGTGTCTCCGTATCGGGCACGCGCTGCACCCGATGCACGCCTCCCTCATTCTTGAGCTTAGAGTATACTTTATCTCCGCTTACGAGCGCCGTGATCTCTTTTAGGCCACCAATGCCGGTACCACTGGTGCTCATCACTTCCACTTTCCAGCCGCGCTTATCGGCATAGCGCTGGTACATACGAAACATTTCGAAGGCAAATAGACCGGCTTCGTCGCCTCCCGCCCCTGCGCGAATTTCCAGTAGAATGTTTTTATCGTCGTTGGGATCCTTCGGCAAAAGAAGAACGTTCAGATCCTTCGTGAGCTGAGCGATGCGCAGCTCAAGACGAGTAATTTCTTCCTTGGCAAACGCGCGCATCTCGCTATCGGAATCGTTTAGCAGCTCCTTCGAAGAGGAAAGATCAGCTTCACACTGCTTGAACTCCCGGTAGGCAGCTACGATCTCACGCAGGTCGGCATGTTCTTTAGAGAACATGCGAATGTCGTTCGGACTGATGGTGGGATCCTGGAGCTTACGCTCGAGATCGTCGAAACGCCTTTCGACTTCTTCGAGTTTCTTAAACACGATCGAACCCTCGGGAGGCGAAAGGCGGCGCTCTTACTTCTTCGCGGCGGCTTGTGCTTTCGCGTATTTATTTTTGAAACGCTCGAGACGGCCCTCGGTGTCCATCACCTTGTGGGTACCGGTATAGAAGGGGTGACAAGCCGAACAAACGTCCATCTTCAGATCGGCAATGGTGCAGCCGATTTCGATTTTGTTCCCGCAGTTGCAGGTGGCGGTGGTGTCCACGTATTTGGGGTGAATGCCTTTTTTCATAAATGCCTCGTTTATTACAAGAGCGGGACCCAGCCCGAAAGCCGTTCCGTGTTTGCCCTTGGGAGAAAAACTGAGAATTGCTTAGGAATTGAAGGGTTTAGCATGGCCGGAAAGCGAAAGTCTAGGGGCAAAAGCCCAAGCAAATCGCCTTAGATTGCCCGCTCCCCGCAGCGAAAAAAATCCGAAAAACATAAGGATTTCCTCGGCTTTTACCGAAAAGCAGGCGTGCAAGACTGGAAGTTTCATTGCGCCGTGCTCGGCGTTCGCCAAGATGCGTCCGCCAAAGAAGTCCGCCGGGCTTACCGGAAGCTCGCGCTCGAACGCCACCCCGACAAGCACAACAACAGTAATAAAGCCAAAGAGGAGTTCCAGCAGCTCAACGAGTCCTATCGATATCTGATGGCTGGCTTGAGCAGCGGGCGAAAGCCGGCGCCAACTCCCCCGCCCCCTCAGCCCACCCCATGGCAGGAACAACGCTTTCACAAGACCGTGAAAAACTCCTCAGTGCCCGCGCCTGTGCGCACGGGCGTTCCGAGCTTGCCCACGCTGCCATTCCAGCTTCCAAAGGGTTACGCCAAAATCTGGCTGCACGCCGGCGCCGCCTGCCTGGTGCTCTTCGTGCTTTCCATCTGGGTGGATCTGGCTAGCCTGCCCACCACCCGCACGTCCGGCAAAGACAATCGCGACCTCTTTCTTAAGGGTTGGTGCAATATTGTGCATACACCGGGAATCAAGGACCCTCTGGATCTCTTCGAGTTTCAAACCCGGGAGAAATGCGAAGACCGTTGTTACACGATGACCCGCAACTCCGACGTAGCTTGTTCCTGGAATGGGGCGGAATTCCAGGCCAAAAAATCGCAGCTGACCAGCCCGCCTGCGCTCCCTGCCGACGAGGCATCGAAGCTTGCGCAACGGCTGATTCTGAAAGCGCCTTCCGACTCCGGTCAGCCTCTTTGCGAGCTGACCGCCACCCGCACCGGCTGGCCCAACAGAACGGTTTCTTACAATGCAATCTCCAAGGAAACTTGCCTTACCATCTGCAACCAAGCCTCGCGCGACGCTTCCTCCCTCCGCTGCACCTACGAGGGTGCAGAAATCTATCGCTGGCCCTTCGTTGCGAAGCCGAATGAAATCACCTCCCCTGCACCCATCGCCGGCTCCGGTCAATCGGAACCCATTCCGGGCGACCACCGCATGCTCGCCACCTGCTATATGACTGTGGTCACGCCCGGGAATCCCGTGGCCGAAGCCATTCCCAACGAAACGGAAAGTTCCTGCATCAACAGGTGCTATCAGGAAATCGACAGACGAAGGGCCGACAAAGTGGTCAAATGCGCCTTTGCCGGGCGGGAAGTGGTGAACTATATTCCCGATCCGTCGAGAGACAACATTTCGCGAGACCCCGCTCAAGCAGAATCCCCCGACTCCTTCAAAGCGAGCTGCGAAATCTACGGCGAGCTGGGCGGGCGCAGATCATTGACGGTCTCCGAGCTTTCCACTGAGGAAAGCTGCGACTCCCGCTGCCGGACGGAATTCCAGCAGGCGCCGCGCAGAACGGCCTTGGTCTGCCTTTTCAACAGCAGGCGCTTTTTCATGGATAAAGTGCGGAACTAAACGGCTCAGCCGCTCATCGAATCGATGAATTCGCGGTTCGTCTTGGTATGCGACACCTTGTCGAGCAGGAATTCCATCGCATCGATGGTGTTCATCGGCTGCAGTACGCGACGGAGAATCCAGATACGCTGGAGGTCCGTCTGCGGAATAAGCAGCTCTTCTTTCCGCGTGCCGCTCTTGTTGATATCGAGAGCCGGGAAAATCCGTTTCTCGAGCAGCTTGCGGTCGAGCACGATCTCGGAGTTACCGGTGCCTTTGAACTCCTCGAAGATCACCTCGTCCATGCGCGAGCCGGTGTCGATGAGGGAAGTAGCAACGATCGTTAGCGATCCGCCTTCTTCCACTTTACGGGCAGCACCAAAGAAACGTTTCGGGCGATGAAGGGCGTTGGAGTCCACACCACCGGAAAGAATTTTTCCGGAAGGAGGAACCACCGTGTTGTAGGCACGGGCGAGGCGGGTGATCGAATCGAGGAGGATCACCACGTCTTTGCCGGTTTCCACGAGGCGTTTGGCCTTTTCCAGCACCATCTCGGCCACCTGTACGTGACGGGAAGCTTGTTCGTCGAAGGTGGAGCTCACCACTTCCGCTTTCACGGAGCGGGCCATATCGGTCACTTCCTCGGGGCGCTCGTCGATCAGCAAAACAATCAACATTGCCTCGGGGTTATAACCAGTAATGGCATTCGCCAAGCTTTGCAGAAGAACCGTTTTACCGGCCTTCGGAGGCGCTACGATCAGGCAGCGTTGTCCTTTTCCGATCGGCGCCACCATGTCGATGATGCGCGTGGAATAGTTCTTTCCGTCCTCGCCGAGGTTGAAGCGTTCGGTGGGATAGAGAGGCGTAAGGTTGTCGAAGAGCACGCGGTCGCGGCTCTGCTCGGGCGTGAGGTAGTTGATCGAATCCACCTTGAGGAGAGCGAAGTAGCGCTCGTTATCCTTCGGGGGACGGATCTGGCCGGTGATCACATCACCGGTACGCAGGCCGAAACGGCGGATCTGCGAGGGGGAAACATAAATATCGTCCGGACCCGGCAGGTAGTTGTAGTCCGGGGAACGGAGGAAGCCATAACCGTCCGGCAGGCACTCGAGCACGCCGTCGGAAAATACAGCATAGTCCCCGGAGGCCGTAGCCTGAAGAATGTGAAAGATGGCTTCTTGCTTGCGAAGACCGGCAGCGTTCTCCACGCCCATGGAGGTGGCGAGTTCCGCCAGCTCATGCGGCTTCTTCGCCTTAAGGTCTTTCATCTGGAGAATTTTTACGTCTTTAGGAGGAGTGGAAGGCCCGCCCTCAGCGCCGGCTTCGCCACCTTCGCCGTTAGCCGCAGCCGCCTCAGCGGCTTCTTCCTGAGAGTCGTCCATGAGAGGCTCGCCATTGCCGCCCTCGCGCGGACCGTTGCCTTCGCGCGGCTGGCGATAGTTACCGCGATTGCCGCCGTCACCGCCACCCTTATGAAATCTGCCGCCGCCACCGCCGCCGTGACGTCTTTGTCCGCCACCGCCGCTTCCGCCGCCTTTATGGAATCTGCGGCCACCGCCGCGTCCTTCTGATTGATCGTTATTGTCTCGCGAATCTCTGTCGCTCATGAGCTTGGCTCCGCTTCTCGCTACTCTGAAATCCCTGTCTGTCTCTGCTTGATTTGATTGTGTTGGATGATGGCTGAGATTGGACTTGAACTTTCAGAACTAGGAGGTGAATTAATGTTAGTTCTGTTGGACTGTTTGAGCTGAGAATATAGGCGGGCCCTGCTGATGTCAATAGTCGACCCCAAGCTCATCTATCACCGGGTGTACAACCCGGAATCTCCCGGCAAAAATGCCGTTCCGGTGGTGCTTTTGCACGGTCTGATGGGTTTCGCCGCGAACTGGGGAAAAGTCTGGCCGCTGCTGCATGGTGATCGGTCAGTGCTGGTGCTCGATCAGCGCGGCCATGGTCGAAGCCCTAAGCCCCAAAATGGCTATTCTCCCACGGACTATGCCGGTGACCTTGCCGGGCTCATGGATCTGATGGAGTGGGACAAAGTGCATGTGGTCGGTCATTCCATGGGGGGACGGGTGGCCTTACGTTTCGCCAGCATGCATCCAGGCCGGACCGCGAGCCTTACAATGGAAGACTCCGGCACGCGCGCCTTTCCTGAAAGAGTAAGCTGGATTCAGAACTTACTGGGCTCGATCCCCACCCCCTTCCCCGACAGGGATTCCGCCCGTCGCTTTTTCACCGATAATTTCCGCAGCGATCCCATCACTGGCGGATTCCTGCACGCCAACCTCGAACCGAAGGAAAACGGCTCCCTGGACTGGCGCTTCTATGCCCCAGGAATGGTGGAAACGATAGAAAAGGGCCGGGCCGTGAGTGCCATGAGCGAATTTGCCAACATCAACGCCCCCACCCTGGTGGTACGGGGTTCCCGTTCCGTGGAATTTCCTGCTGATGAAGCGGCTGAGATGGCAGCGGCCAGAAGCGGCATTTCTCTGGTGACAATTGAAGGCGCGGGCCATTACGTGCACGCGGAAAAGCCCCGGGAATTCACGAGCGCGCTGGCAAGCTTCCTTGCCTCAGTGGGTTAAAACAGCGCTGGCGGGAACGTCGAGATAGCGCACAATCTCGTGGTGCACGCGGAACTTCGTCCGCCGGGCAGTGCTACACGCCGATACCTCTCCTGAGCGGCCGTAGTCAAAGCGCAGGGTCTCGTCTCTGTCGCCCACGGCGCTAAGCTCCAGCACCGCTTTTGCTTTGCTCCCCTCGCACTCCTTGGAACCGTAGTCCAACTTTTCCACCCCAAGCGCCTTGAGACTCGCCAGGCGGTTCAAGAAGCGATTTGCGCCGTCCATCCCCTGCCCGAGTTCTTTTCCGCCACGGAGAATTTTCCAGTCGGCGCCGGTGCGCTCCATCGAGAAGCGCTCTTTTCCGCCGATCTTTAGCGATACCCTTTGAACGTTATCCGCCTCGAGGCGCATCACCCGCAAATTTCGGAATTCTTCAGGCGGCAGCGAAGCCATCTGCTGGAAGCGCTCCGATATCCGCACCACACGCTCCTCGCTTCCGCTCCTGTAGCGAAGGGTGGCGGTACGGTCGGGTGCCCTCGCTCCGAAATCGAATTCCGCTTTCTGGAGGCCACCACTGCCTTGTAATCCTTCGGCTCCCAGAGTTGCTGTGAGCCTTACCGCGTAATGGGTTCCTTCCCGCACCGGCTGGAAAGCATCTGGGCGAAGCGGGACCGGATCGTAAAGCTCACAGATGGTGGAAGCGATTCTGCGCATCCATACGGGGTCTGCCTCCCCAAGGTCTGGCTCGGCGTACTTCCACTCCCACCGGGCAGCCACCATGGCTGGTGAAAGGCCCGGCTCAGGCATATCCACTCTTTCGAATTTCAGCTCCTGAATTTTCCCTTCGCTAATTTGCCGGATCTGAATCGAGCGAAAATCCGCAGGATCGCAATCCACCAAACGGGAAAGCTTTGTCACGTCATCTGTTACGGTATTGCGCCAGCGGATGTAGTAGTGAGCGCACAAGTAGAAGACGACAAAAATGATAGCGAGGGCAGAGAGCTTGCGGGCCATGATCTAGTTCTGCCCCGAACTCGGCCACTTGCCAAGCTCTAGAATTTGAATCCGCCCGGGATGGCAGTCACCCGTTTTCGCAAACCGTTAAAAAGCATCAAATAGCGCTGGCGCTCTCCGTCGGATTCGAAGCGAAGACGTATGCCGATCCGGTGGTCGAGTTTGGCATGGCCGTGAAACCTTTGGCTCATTTCGATGCGCTGGCACCAGGCGATCACGCCATTGTAGATATCGGCATCCGCATCTTCGAAAGCGATGCGAACCGGATGGCCTTTGGTCAATTTGGTGTCTATGTAGATTCCCGCCCCCGTCTCGGAAATATCTGCGGCAAAACCGAACCCCTTCATGGGCTCGTCAGGCCTGTGCTCCGTCCACAGGAAACATTTCACCCTGAAGGTGACAAAGCGCATTCGTTCCGACATTCGCTGGTCCGTGCGTCCCATGTGATGAATCGGGCACATTTCGCTCTCTCCGCTCGGATCCTCAGTTGCACTCGTTGGCCGGCGCATTCCTGTAGGTAAAGGTCTCTTCCACAACACTTTCGCCGCGGCAGCCGGCATTTGCCTTGCTGCCAGAGATCAAGTCTACCTCCAGCCTGCGCAAAGCTCCATCTGGATACGGAAGTTCCAGGGGATCCTGGCCCTTGTGAACCTCGTTCATGAAGCGTGTCCACACGGGAAGTGCTGCTACCGCTCCCGTCAACTTCAGTGCTTTACGGTGTTTGCGCACCACTTCATCATCCCTGTCAAAACCCACCCACGAGATACCGAGCACCTTGCGTGTGAATCCCGCGAACCAGGCATCACGGAATTCATTCGTCGTACCGGTCTTTCCCGCTGCAGGCCAGTCGAAGCCCATGGTTCGCGCCACATGACCGGTTCCGATCTCAAAAACGGAGGTCATTAGCTGCACGAGGTTGGCCGCCTCTTCTGGTGGCACCACCCGCTCTTCCCGTTTCTGGTATTTCGCCACGGTTCGGCCGTCCTCGGAAACTATCGCCAGCGCGGAAGTCAGCTCGCGCCGTATTCCGTAGTTCGCCAGGGTTTCGTAAGCCCTCGCCACGTCGAGAGGGGGCGCATCGATGGCACCGAGCGAAAGGCTCGGCAGGGGCTGCAAGTCTCCATCAAAGCCAACTCCCTTGAGCACACTCACAAGATTCTCCAAACCCGTGGCGATTGCTACCTGAGCCGCCACTGTGTTGATCGAGTGAGCCAGAGCGAACCGCATCGTTACGGTACCGGCAAACTCCTCCTCGAAATTCTTGGGGGTCCAGCTCTTCTTGTCGAACTCATAAGTGAACGGTTTATCCTCGAATTTCGAAATGCTGTTCATCGGGGTGCCGTCGGGATTCTTGCCATAAAGAAGCGCGGAGAGATAAACGAACGGCTTGATCAACGAGCCGATGTGCCTTTTCATTAGCAGCGCCCGGTTGTAGTTCGACTCTTCGTAGGAACGGCCGCCCACCAGACTCAGGATATGGCCCGTATCCGGATCCACGGCAACGAACACGCCCTGAACAAGCCGTGTATCTTCAGGTGGCCCCTCCACCGCATTCAGATTTTCTTCCGCCACGGGCTTGGCCGGCTTCTTCTTTTTTTTCTTTTCCAGCTCAACGTATTTTTTGATGTTGGCTTCCACTCTCGCCACGCCGTCGGCCACACTTGCTTCGGCCAACTGTTGGTAATAGGTATCAAGCGTGCTGAAAATGGCGTGCCCGCCCCCCATGGCCTCCTGTTCGGGCAGCTCTTTCAGCATCTGCGCCTGCACCATATCGGTAAAATAGGGTGCGCGGTTCTGGATTGTATTTACTTTGGCGAAACGCAAACGATCGGCCACGGCGGATTTATACTGAGCCTCCGTGATCACCCCCGCTTCCCGCATTTTTCCCAAGACGATTTCCTGTCTCGCTTTAGCGCGTTCAGGATGACGGAAAGGCGAAAAATAAAACGGGCCCTTCACGATTCCCGCCAGGAATGCCTGCTCGGAAACCGTCAGCTCATCGAGCGATTTATTGAAATAAAATTTCGCGGCCTCCGAGACACCGTGAATGGCGATGCTTCCCGACTGTCCGAAGTACACCTCATTGAGATACTTTTCGAGGATCTCGTCCTTGGAAAAGCGCAGCTCAAGAAAGATGCTCATCGCCATTTCCTTCACCTTCCTCGTGATCGAGCGCTGTCTGGTGAGATAGATGTTTCGGGCCAGCTGCTGGGTGATCGTGCTTGCGCCTTGCACGTATGCTCCCGACCGCAGGTTCACCCAGATCGAGCGAGCAATGCCGCGTGGATCGAGGCCGATATGCTCTAGGAAGCGCTGGTCTTCGGTGAGAACAATGCCCTCAATCAAGGTATGAGGTATCTGGCCAATGGGCACGGTCTTGCGTGCGTCTTTTCCCCCTTCATTCAGCTGCGCCACCAGCGTTGGTTCGAGTGCTACTCCCGTCGGAATCTCCGACCCATCGGCACCCTCCACCTTGGTCACGATCCCACCCGCCCAGGTGATTGAAAATCTGGCGGGGGCCGTAACTGCATCAGCGTTTCCGAAAATCACATCCTTGGCAGCAGGTGGGTAGGTGAAGTCATTGGTAAAAACGGTGAGCACCGTCGGGTGCTTCTGCTCGTCCAACTCCAGCGAATACGTTCCGGGAGACTTCTCGTCTCCCGCCTTTACTTCACGATAGTCGCGCTCCTTCAATCGGAACCGCAGCTCTTCGAGGGAAGCACCCGTGCCTGGCCGCATCCAATAGACGGCGGAGTAGACCCGCGTAGGCACGGAATCGGCGACCTCATGAAACTTCTCTTCCATTTCCTTGGAGAGGGAGTAGAGGAACGCCGCCGTCCCCAGAAGCAGGAGCACAGTGCAGGCGGCCAGAAGCCATCGATAGCGACGAATCCACGCGAAGAGCGGAGTGAGTCGATTCATTCCCAAGAGCGTTCCTTACCTCTCAAATTACTCGCGGATTTGTGCGCGGAGGACGACAGTGATCGACGATCATAACGCAGGGCCGCGAGTCTTGGTTTTACCTTGACTTGCACCCAAATCACAGACTTATATGGAACCTGAATAAGCCGCTCATTCTGCAGCGCACCTAAACCTCTCTGGGGAGTTTTATGAACCGGCGCCTTTCCATCTTCACGCTTTTTCTTTTCGCCCTAAGCTGCCAACCGTCGCATGCGCTCACACTCGACTGGGGCGGCTACTTCCGGGCGGCTCACGAGTACATCAACGACTACCAAATGGATAAATCGAACACCGTTTATCCCGCCGCGGTAGAGGGTGAATACATTCCCGGCCAAGGGGATAAGTCTTCGACCTTCTCGACTTTCTTCATGAAGCTGAAGCCCCGAGTTCTCGTGAACGACAACATCATCGTGCATTCGGAATGGAACGTGGGTGATCCGGTATACGGATTTTTCGGCCGCAGCGTTCCCCAAGTGGACCGCACGAATGCCCTGAGCACGGGCAAAGACAGCATGAACCTCACGGTCTCCCGTCTTTGGCTGGATGTGCATTCAGATTTCGGAACAGTCCAGGTGGGCCGAGCTCCCATGCATTGGGGATTGGGCGTGCTGTTTAATAGCGGCGACAATCCTTTCGACCGCTACCAAAGCACCTCCGACACCATCCGCCTCATTTCCAAGTTCGGCTATCTGAGCCTTATGCCCCTGTACGCGAAGAACTCGATGGGCCGCAACCTAACTGGATCGCGAAATCCCTTGCCCGCCGTGGATGCGGTGGTGAACGGGGATGACGACGTGACCGATTTCGGTGTTGGACTACGCTATGAAAACCCGGAAGAGGACCTCGATGCCGGCTTCCTTTTTTACAAACGAAATGCCGCCGATAACCAGACCAGCTATTACTACCCCTCCACCGCCACCACCTACACAGTGGGCGCGAATGGGATGAACCTGAAGATGTTCGACTTCTACGTAAAGAAGTCCTGGCATCGTTTTGAACTGGGCGGCGAAATCCCGATTTACAATGGGGACATCGGCGACGTAAACGGAGTGGGCACCCGCAACGACTATAAGGCGGCGGCTGTTGCGATCGAGGCAGCGCTGAAGTTCGACACCTGGAAACACACCCTTAAGCTGGGATCGGCTCCAGGCCAAAGCCCGACCACCCCCTCCACGGCGCCGGGCGGACGCGGACGCAACTTTTCCGCCGTGCAGTTCCACCGCGCCTATAAGCTCGGACTGATTCTCTTCAACTACAATCTTGGGAATCTTGGCCCGACCAATCCCGACTGCGTTCCCGCTGCGGCACCGGCCACGAATGCCTGCAACTATCCCTACGTGGTGTCTCCCTACGACGCCGCCATTACCAATGCCCGTTACGTAATGCTTTCTACAGAAAAGCGCTGGGAGCAATGGGGGCTGAATCTTGGTTTGGTCTGGGCGAAAGCCAACGAGTCCGCCGAATCGGGGAAAGACTCCTACAACCACCGTCTGCGGAAATGGTTCAGCTCGGTGGCCAGCCAGTCGAAGAACATGGGTATCGAGGCCGACTTCGGTACCCGCTACAACTGGGACGACAATATCTCGTTCGGCGCCGACTTCGGCATGTTCTTCCCCGGCGAATACTTCAAATTCATCAATAGCGCCAGCCTGACGAGTCCGGCGAATACCGTGACGGCGATCAACTTTTCCGTGGCTACCGTTTTCTAAACAAGGCCAGCTTGAAATAAAAAAGCAGCTCCTTTTCGGGAGCTGCTTTTTTATTTGGATGCTTCCGGTTTCTAGTGGAAGAAGGCGGAGGTTCCAGCACCTGAACCAGCTCCAGCTCCGGGCATGCCGTTGCTGTAGCCACCCATATTCCGCTGCATTATCATCTGCATGTAGCGCTCTTGCTGGCCTTGTTGGAAAGCTTGCATCTTTTTCACGTCGTACTCGCCGCCAGTCATATTGTAGGCGCCGTATCCCGAAACGTTCGTCGTGTAGCCGTCCACGCCGAACATCTGGATTTTCTCCGATTTCATCGCGGCGAGGGCTTCCAGGGATCCGTCACCACCGATGCCCTTCTGCGCGGCCATGGCGCCGTTCACGTGTTTCTTGGCTTTCTGGGCCAGGCGGTCGCACTTGCCGGGCGACAGCTTGTTCTCAGCCAAGCACTGTTCAGCGGCTTCGTTGAACATTTTCGCCAGTTCCTGCTCAAGCTGCAGCCTTTGTTCGGCGCTGGCGAATTCCATGGCGCGCTCGGCATTGGCCTCAGCACCATCATAGTCACCGGCAACAGCGAGGTCGTGCGCGAGCTGGGAGTAGGCCACGGCTATACGCGGCTTGTGCTCGCGATAGTTGTCCAGGTCGCGGAGAGCACTAGCGAATTCACGGATGGCAGCGGCCTTTTTGCCGGCAGGGATTTCGTCTTTGAGCACTTCATCGAGAAGCGATACGCGGCGTTCTACATAGGCCTTTTCCACTTCTTCTGTATCCCAGCCGCGCTCGGAGGAGGCGCTCAGGAAGTTATCATAGGCTTCCGCGGCGGCATCGGCGTCTTTCGCTGTCTTGATGTCGCGGATGTATTTCTTCATGAAAGCGTCGTCGGCCATGTCGAGGTACTGGATGATGTTGCCGAGCACGCTTTGGGCGGCTTCGAGTTCTTTACCGAAACCCACCATATCGCCTTTTTGGCAGAGCATGTCGAGCTTGGCCACGAGTGCGTCGGCCTTCTTGTCGGCATCGGCCTTCTCTTTCTTGGCGACTTCCACTTTGGCAGCGGCATCGATCGCAGTCTGGCTCACGTAGTTAAGGGCTTTGCCGTCGCTGCCCGTGAGCGCTTCACACTCCAGGGGGTCGTTAATGTTGGCGGCAACCAGCAGGCAAACATTTCCGCTGAGGCTGGAGTTGATGATCAGGTCTTTCGGAAAGGCGTAGTTCACGGTGGTGAAGTTTGAGTTCAGGCGATCGCTCTTGCGGGCCTGGAAGTTCGTGCAGTCCGGAACATTGATCTTCAGGCCGTGCTCTACTTTGTCGGCCAGTTCGCGGGTCTGCACATCCACGGTAATTCCGTTCGCGCAGCGTTTGAGGATCCGGCCGGAGAAAACCAGCTTGTTGCCGTTCAGAGAAATCTTGAAACCCTGGCCGATCTTCGCCATATCGCTCATGTGCATGCCGTCTTGGATGGCATCGGGAGCGTTGGGGTCGATATTGTCTTCCTCAGCAATCACCTCGTCGGAAACCGTTTCGGTGGCGCTCTTCACAACGTTGGACCCGGCATCTAAGCGATCTTGTTTCTTCTCGGAAGTGGATACAGCGGGTTGGCGTTCCAGCGAAATCGCCTGTTCCTCGGCTTTCGCGGTCGGGCTCAAGGAGAAGACTCCGAGCATCAGGGCGGCGAAGGCAACTTTCTGCATTTCACAAACTA
>DATBTF010000169.1:0-49924 GCA_036559405.1 Bdellovibrionota bacterium | reverse complement strand
GCTGCTCCTTGGGCATGCGGCAGAAGGCGAGGGTGTGGCGCGCGATTCAGGGAGAGCCAGAGCTGCTCCTGCTCGATGAACCACTCAATAGCCTCGATAGGGAAAGCGCGTTGGCGTTCAGCAGCTGGCTTTCTCGGTACGCGAAAGAGAAAAACGCTCTAGCGTTGGTGGCTCAGCACGGGACTGATTTTCCGGGAGCGGAAGTGCTTCGCCTCGAAGGCGGAAGGCTGCGATGAGCTTTTCCCGCTCTTTTTTGCACCGTCATCTTCGGGAGGCGATGGCGTTTCGGTTCAGCTTTGCGCTCGACATCATAACCACCTGCTCCTCTTTGCTGGTGTTTTTCTTGATCGACCGTTACCAGGGCATTTTATTCGGCCCAAGGCTCGGTGAGCTGACGGCCCGGCTTGGCACCAGCTATTTCGGCTATGTGGCGGTGGGCTTGGCGGTATCAGAATTGGCGAATGCCGGGCTGGATGGGGTGGTGAACGACTTCAGGCGTGAGCGGGCGCAAGGCACTTTGGCCTACCTTCTGGGCAAGGGTGTTTCGATCCATAAGTGGGCCGCGGTATCGGGTCTGGTGCATTTCGCGCGTTCCCTCTTTCGATTTTTACTCATCTTGCTGCTCGTTATCTTTGCCTTTCGCTTTACTATTCCCTCGTTCTCAGCTGTTTCTGCATTCACTATTTTGCTCCTGGCCGCGCCCGGGCTCTGGGCGCTGTCCGTGATTTCGATGGCCGGCACGATCTTTTTCCGTCGGGGGAATCCCGTGGGCTTTGTGCTCGGGCTCGTATTTGAAATTTTGGGCGGAGTGTATGTGCCGCCGGAAGCTTTGCCGGGATTTCTACCGGAGGTTGCGCGTTTACTGCCGATGGGACTTGCCGTGGAGGCGATGCAGAAGGTGGTCTACGGCGGAGCGGGCCTGTGGGAGCTTTCACCTCTCTTGACACGTCTGTGCTGGATCAACGGAATTTTCATGGCCATGGCGTGGGTGTTGCTGGAGATGGCAGATCGTTTTGCTCGGCGCAGGGGATTGTACTGCCTGAATTAGGCCGGTTTGTAGCATACTGGTGAGTATGCGAAATCTCCTCTTCGTCCTGCTTTTGCTCCCCTTTTTTTCTCCCAGTGCCTTCGCAGCTGTTACTACTTTCGCGCGTCCACTGGACAAGGCGACCTTCGATCCCCGACGCCTGGAGGAAGAGTCTCGCTTCGCGGGCACTGGTGACGACTACGCCATGTCTTCCTACTTCGACGCCTCCAACAATATCTATATCGCAGGCGGTACCTATGGCTCTTTTTCCGGATACACCAATGCTGGCTCTTACGACTGCTTTTTCGCGAAGTACGATACGAACGGAAACCAGCAGTGGGTGATCCAGTTTGGCACCTCTGCTTACGATTTCTGCATGGGGATAGTGCTGGATGCTTCCGGCAATATCTACTTGGTGGGCTATACCTCGGGAGCGTTCTCCGGCTTTACCAATGCCGGGCTCTTCGATATTTTTCTCGCCAAATACACCTCGGCGGGCGTGCGCACCTGGCTGAAGCAGTTCGGAACAAACAGGGACGACATTCCTCTCGCGATCGACGTTGATGGCAGCAATCGCCCCGTTTTCGCTGGTTTCACCTCGGGCACTTTTTCCGGTGAGACAAGCGCTGGGGGGGAGGACGCCTTTCTGGCTCGTTATACCACGGCCGGAGCATCGTCTTACATGACCCAGTACGGCACTACCGGCAACGACCGGGCGATTTCCTTCCGGCTCGACAACTCCAACCGCAGCTTCGTCGCCGGCACCACGACGGGCGCCTTCTCCGGTTTCACGAATAAGGGCGGCATAGATGGTTTCACAGCCCGTTTTTCCAACGCCGGCGCCTTGGGGTGGGCGAAACAGTTCGGCACCAGCGGAGATGATTTCGCCACTGGCATCGGCGTGGACCTGGGTTCCGGGATCTCACAGACTGTGGGCGTGACCACAGGCGCGTTCACCGGATTTTCCAATCTTGGTGGGGAGGACTCCTTCATCACCCAGTATAACGCTGCGGGCACGTATAGGTGGCTCACGCAGTTCGGCACCAGCGACGACGACGAAGTAGGGGAGGCCTTCACGGATTCCAATGGCGACACTATTTTCGGCGGGCTTACTTGGGCCGCATTCTCCGGTTATACAAACCAGGGAAACGCCGACGCTTTCCTTGTGAAGTACCTCGATACGGGTGTGCTCTCCTGGGTGCGCCAGATCGGCACGAGCGGCGATGACTATTTCACGGGCATCAGCGGTAACGCTTCCAATATCACCTTCAGCGTGGGTCAAACGGATGCCGCCTTTCCGGGGGGCACGAACCAGAACGGCTTCGACGCGATCGTGGCCCGCTATACGAGCGCCGGCAGCCAGAGCTGGCTCAAGCAATTCGGCACGAACTGACCGCTACCGTTTATCGACGATAAAAGCGGTTTCGTCGACAATGGCGGAATTCCGCTATTCGAATCCGTTTAAACCGGAATCCTGTCTCCGTATCGCCCTGAAATTCCTCGTTTCACGCTGAGAGGTATTGGTCGGGAATTTTTTCG
This sequence comes from Bdellovibrionota bacterium, assembly GCA_036559405.1. GTDB lineage: Bacteria > Bdellovibrionota > UBA1018 > CAIPTA01 > CAIPTA01 > JAKFYM01. The sequence continues at coordinate 47,358 of DATBTF010000169.1, read as the reverse complement.
CGGCATTTTCATTTTTAAAGGCCGCGCTATCCCCTGAAAACTCCTCAGCTTCCCGTCAATCCATACCGACAAATTTAACAGGGGGAACTCATCCGCCAATGAGTCAGGCAGCAGAAAATTCCAAGAATACCAGCGCCGTGAAGCGCGGACCCATGACCTGGGTAGAGCTGGCCTATATCATAAAGCTGTATAGATACTATTTTATTGCCGCCATTTCCCTCACCTGCACCGCCACTCTTTACTCGCATCTCACTTATGCCCCCGGCTACGTGGCCACCTCCGCGGTGGTGATGCGCGATGTGGGCAAGCAGAGCTCCGTGCAGATGCTGATGGGCGACTCCGGCTCGATGGATAAATCAGCGCACGAGGAACAGCTCGAGAAGTACGTGAACTTCCTCAAGTCGACGCCCTTCCTGATGAACGTAGCCAAGGATCTGAAGTTCCGCGCCGACAGCGACCATCTCGTGCTGCGTCCGCCCGTGCGTGCGCGATTCGGCCTGTGGAAGAATATCCGCCGCGTGCTGGGAAAGTCCGACGTTCAGGAGAGCAAACCGGAAGATCTCACGGCGGTGCCGATCGAGAAGATCACCGACATGATCGCCTTTCTCACCAAGATTCAGGCCTCCGACCGCGGTACGATCTCGATTACCGTGAACACGGCCGACTCCGCTACCTCTGTGGTGCTGGCGAACCTGATCGCGGAAACTTTCATAAGCGAGGTGATGAGCAAGGACCAGCAGGAGATCACGGAGCTGCAAAATTTCATTCTGGAGCGCCTCAAGGAGACCACGGAGAAGCTCAAGTCCAGCGAGCTCGAGCTGGTGCACTACAAGCAAAGAAACAATATCGTTTCCACGGCGGAGAACGGCCGCAAAGAAGTGGACCGCCTCGGCCGGCTCGAAAGCGATGTGGAGCAGATCAAGATCCGGATTCGCGAGAGCGAACGGCTTCTCGGCTACTACCAGAAGAGGCTCGAGCAGAAGAATGCCGAGATTCTCCATGCCAAAGGCTCCGGTGTGGATGAGGATGAAGGCAATACGATCCGCAACCGGATTGAAGCGCTTCGCAAGCAGCGCACCAGCCTCCGTGCCCAGGGTCTGGGTGAGAGCGAGGGCGTGGTCTCCGAACTCAATAAGAATATTAATGAAAATACCGAACGCCTGCGTGCCTACGCCGGCAGCCTAGATTCCAGCGCGGGCGATATGGACTCCTTCACAATCCAGGAGAAGATCCAGCAGCTGCATACCGAGGTGAAGCAGCTGAATGTGAAGCTGGCCGAGGTGGAGCGGGCCAAGTACGACCTGCAGGATACCGTGTCCGTGCTTCCCAAACGCGAGCAGGAGGCGGTGAGCCTCGAGCGGACCGTGGCCCTGCATTACGAGCTCTATACCCAGCTGAAGAAACGCCAGCAGGAGATAGACATCCAGAAGGCGGGATTGAAGAACCCCGTGGGCATCGAAAGCATGGCGCAGGGGGCTCACGCCACGATGCCGCCCAGCCTCTTCTCGCGCCTGATCTTCGCACTCATGGCCGGCATTTTCCTCGGCTCTGTGGCTACCATCCTGCATGAGCTTCTTAATTTCACGGTGAAGCACCGCTCGGACCTCGACGCCGCCGAGCTCATAAACCTCGGAAACATCCCCTTCCTGAATGTGGGGCAGCGTAAGGTTCGCGGAGGGCAGAACCGCATGGACCTCCTGGTTTGCGCCAACAATCCGGAATCGGCGGAAAGCATGGCCTTCAAGTTCGTGCGCGCCCAGCTGCGCAATCTTGTGCAGAAGAACGACGGCCTGGGCCAGGTGGTTACGATCAGCAGCGCAGACCGGGGAGCAGGTAAGTCCTTCCTCAGTTCCAACCTGGGCGTGGCCTTCTCCCAGCTCGGGAAGAAGACGATTGTGGTGGACTGTGACATCCGTAACCCCACGCTGCCGAAGTATTTCGGCTACGAAAATCACAAGGGTATCGCTTCGCTCCTCGAAATGACGGCCACGCTCTCGGAAGTCATTATTAGGGAGAAGCTGCCGAACCTGGACATTCTGCCCGCGGGACGCCTCAAGCAGAACCCCACGGAGCTGCTCAGCGGCGACCGTTTCGCCACGCTCCTGAGCTTCCTCAAGAAGAAATACGATTATGTGGTGCTCGATGCCCCCCCCGCGCTCTTCGTGGTGGACGCCGCCGTGCTTGCCGCCGCGGCCGATGTGACCATTCTCGTGGCCCGGTACCGCCAGACCAAGAAGCACGACCTCCTGACGGCTCATCGTAAGATAGTGCAGATTGCGCCAAACGTGGTCTACGGCGTGCTCAATGGCGTCCAGGAAGTGCACGAGTATACGAACTACGATGCCAGCGCCTACTTTGATGGCAAGTTCCGCAGCCTCAAGGATTACCTTTCATTCCGCGAGAAGCTTCAGGGAAGCGGCGACCAAGGCAAGTTCGAGAAGCACCTGGAAGGCAACGAAGATCCCAAGCGGAAGAACGTCGCCTAGGCCGCCATGCAGATTGAGTCCACCGGAAAACTAGGGGCCTACGCGAAGAAGCAGCTGCTGGGCACCAACTTTTTTCTTGGCTGGAGCCACGGCGCGCGCTTTCGTTACGCCCTCCGGCTGGTGGAAGGATTCTCGCCTGGCTCCGTGCTCGACTACGGCTGCGGAGACGGCACCTTTCTCTACCTGCTTGGCGGCAAGGTATCCCAACGGATCGGTTTCGACAGCGACCTCAAGCAGGTGGCCGACTGCCGCACGCGGCTGGGTTCGGAAATTCGCTTTCTCGATCTCTCCGGCATCGACGATCCCGCCTTGGAAGGAACTTTCGAGCTGATCACCTGCATGGAGGTGATCGAGCATTGCCTGCCCGAGCAGCGCCATGAGCTCCTTCGCCGGGTGCAGCGCCTTCTGAAACCGGGTGGCCGAATCGTGTTCAGCGTTCCAGTGGAGATCGGCCCCGCGCTTGTGGGCAAGCAGCTGGTGCGCGCCTTCCTGGCTCTCACGAAGGTGGGACATTACGAGCATCGCGAGAAGTATACCGTCGGCGAGCTGCTCAAGATGCTGTTCGCGGGAGCGAGAACCAAGATCACCCGTCCGGTCTACGAGACCGTATTGCCGGGGGGTCAAAAAATCGCCTGGCATGGCCATAAAGGCTTTAACTGGCGCGAGTTCGGGCTGGAGCTCCACGAGGAGTTCGTGCCGGAGAGCCGTGCTTTCACCCCACTTTCTTTCACCGGAGGGCTGTGCAGCAGCCAGGCCTGGTTTGTATGCCGAAAAAAGAATCCCTGAAACGGCAGGCTCACGAACGCGAGTTCAGCCTCGATCTCCTGCGGTGCTTCGCGATCTTTCCAGTTTTGCTCATGCATGTCGCTTTCTGTGTTCCGGGCCTCCCGCCTGCACTGGCCCGCGTGTTCTACGAGGGCTGGGTGGGCGTGGATCTTTTCTTCGTGCTGTCTGGCTATCTGATCGGCTCACAGTTGCATGGAAAAAAGCACGGGGGCGCTCCCGGCGGCGAGATAGGCGCCTTCTGGCGTCGCCGCTGGACGCGCACGCTTCCGTTATACTTCGTCGTGCTTTTTGTCTACGTGGTGGTGAAGCCCCTGCTTTTCCATGCGCCTTTCATGGGCGAGCCCTGGCGCTTCGTGTTCTTCGTGCAAAATTTTCATCCGATCAGCGATTTCGCCCAGAGCTGGTCGCTCTGCATTGAGGAGCAGTTCTATCTTTTCATCCCCATTCTTTTTTTCGCTCTCTTGCGTACGCGCCTTTCCCCCTGGCTATGGGCCGGCTTCTGGCTGCTCTCGCCCTTGCTGCGTTTTCTTCAATGGAGAGAGCTGGGTCTGCCGTTCTGGAATGGCGGCCAGATGCCAGTTCCAGACTTCGATCTGAGGTTTCGCTTCCATACGCTGGCCCATCTCGATGGTTTGGCTGCCGGCGTTTTTCTCAGCTCCACACGTGACCATTGGCGGGCCTGGCCCCGCTTACGGAAACGTGTGCTGGCATTCGTGGGCGCGATCCTGGTGGTGGGCGGCGTGGCCTGGTGCTCTTACGCGCCGGCGGATCTGCGCGCGGTATTTCTATTCAGCATTCTCAGTCTGGGTTTTGCGTCTTTGTTGATCGGGCTGCACGGGCTGGAAGCGTCATCGATTCTGATCCGCCTGCCCGTGGAGAAGATTGCACTCTGGTCCTATGGAGCCTACCTTTGGAATCAGCTGGTAGTGCGTTTGCTCGTGCGTTTTCCCGTGGAAGCTCACTGGCTGTTAGGGGCTTTGCTCTTCCTGCTCCTGACTCATCTCATCTCCTTTGCCACCTACCATTTTGTGGAAAAACCCGGCCTGCGCCTGCGCGGCTGACTCCCTGAAAACGTGTAAAACTTTTCATCGCCTTTGCCGTTCGAAACAAAGGAGAATGGAAAGATGCGTGAATGGATAAACACCACTCTCGCGGGAGTGAAGGACGGCATCACCTCGCGCCACTGGCCCGACCGTCCCCATAGCATCAACCTCGAAATCACCTCGATCTGCGATTCGAAGTGCATCCATTGCCCCCGCCACGAGATGGACCGTCCCATGAAGGCAATGGACTTCGAGCTGTTCAAGAAGCTGGTGGACCAGGCGGCCGCGCTCGGCGTGCCGGAGATCTGCCCGAACGGCTTCGGCGAGGTGATGACGATCAAGAACCTTGATCCCTATTTCGACTACCTCAGCTCGCGCGAGCATAAATTCCGCATCGTCATCAACACCAACGGCTTCCGCATGAGCGAGGAGAAGATCGAGCTGCTGATCAAGAGCAAGGTGTACCTGCTCAATATCTGCCTCGACGGAGCCACGGCAGCCACGGCCGAGGCCGTGCGGGTGAACCTCAAGCTCGACCAGATCGAGAGCAATATCGCCCGCCTGATGCAGATCCGTAAAGAGCGCAACCTCGACTACCCCAGAGTGAGGGTGGGCATGGTGGTGATCCCGCAGAACCGGCATGAGGTGGAAGCGTTTATCGAGAAATGGAAAGGCAAGGTGGATTTCCTCGGGATCGACGGCTACTCGAACCGCGCCGGCAGCCTGACGGAGAAATTCGGCGGGCCCGAACCGGCGGCCGAAGCTCCGCCCGCCACCTGCGTGCTCCCGTTCAAGGAGCTGAATATCTGGTCGGACGGAAAGGCCGTGATCTGCTGCAACGATTGGAACCAGGAGCTCGTGATCGGCGACCTCACCAAGCAGTCGCTCCAGGAGATCTGGCATGGCGAGGGCGCGAGGCGGGTGCGGGAGCTGCACCGGGAGAAGCGCGGCAACGACCTGGAAATCTGCAAGAAGTGCAACTACTGGAAAACCCCCTCGTTCGGGGCGAGGCTCTGGACTGTTAAGTAGATGACGGCCGTTCAGTATAGATTTCTTCCGCCTATCTTCCTGCTATTGAGCGGGGTCCTACTGTTTTTTTGGAGCGTACGGCCAGACGCCCTGGACTATAAGTTGGTGGTCTACCTGATCTTCCCTTGCATCGCCATGGCGCTGCTCTCGGTGCCCTTCGAGACAGCGATTTTCTGCTTTTTCCTCTATGTTGGAGTGGAAGGCGCCGCCAAGCTACTCACGCGCTACAATCCCGTGATCCACGTGGGCGCGGACATCATCGTGGCCCTCCTTGTGTTAAAGGCGATGGTTTCTCTCGTGGCCCAGCATGTGGAGCTTCCGCATCGTTTTCCCTTCATCGTGAAGCTGCTGAGCGTGCATGTCCTCTGGTTCCTCATCGTATTTTTCAACCCCTACGCCTTGAGTCTCGAGGCGTCCGCGGCCGCGGTGAAGCTTTATGTGACGCCGGCACTGCTCTTCCTGTTCGGGCTCGCGCTTTGCGACAATGCTAAGAAAATGGAGTTCTTCCTGCTTCCTTGGGTGATCGTGATGGGATTGCACCTCGTCATCGGTCTCTACCAGGGGGCCGTAGGCCCGAGTAGTGTAACTGGCTGGAGCCCAACCTATGGCAAAGTGCTCGAGCGCTTCAAGGGTTATCCATTCCGTCCGTTTGGACTCACCAGCAATCCGGGCGGCCCCGCAGTCTATACTTATTTTGTGGTCACGCTGGTAATGCGCGGCTTTCTCAAAAGTCGCGGCTTGTTCGACAGGCTGCTTCCGCCTGTAATGGTAGTCGCGATGATCGTGATGCTCCTGCTCTGTCAGGTGAAATCGGCGATCATCAAGTTTATCGCCGCTATCATTTTTTACCTGGTGCTTCTGATAGCGGGACGCACACGCCTCAACACTTCCGTGAAAAAGAACGCGGGGATTTTTCTTCTTGTGTGCGGAATACTTCTCTCTGTCGGCGTTCCCTACGCGTTAAATACGCTATCTACAAGTTACTCCGAGAACAGCGAAGCGATAAACCGTTCCTTCATGGCTTTCGATACCAATGTCATGACTCAATCTCGTAAAGGCGCGTTTGAGCGATTTTGGACATACGCCGAGCAGGCACCGCTCGGCTCGGGCCTCTCCCGCATTGGGCCGGCCGTGGCCCGCTTCGACTCCGAGATCCGCGAGAGCAGTTATTTTAAAGAGGTCTTTTTCTTCGCCGACAACCTCTGGGTGCAGGTGGTGGTGGACCTCGGGCTGCCAGGCACTTTCCTGATCACTCTCTTTGTAGTGCTCACGCTTTACGCCGCCCTCCTCGCCGTGAGGCAGGCCGAAGACACCGACTCTTTCGTGATCTGCGCGGCGGTTTTCGTCTCTCTGATTGCGATTTTTTCCGGCTCCTACGGAGCGGAGCCCATCCTCTACAATCCCGAAGCCACCTTTTTCTGGTTTTTCGCTGGCGCGATGTTCCGGCTCGCGCATAAAGAATTAAAATTTTCCGGCGGGCATGCATGAAGGATAATATCGAGCAAAGCAAAGGCAGCTCATCCGACTGGATCCACGAGCGGGCGCTTAGCGCCCTCGATGGCCGACTTGCCGAGGACAAACGTTTCCTCGACGTGGGCTGCGGAACGGGCGGCTTTCCCGAGCGGGTGGCCGGCAAAGGCGTGCGCCAGGTGCACTGCTGCGATTTCGAAAAATTCGATGAGCGCGTGAACAAGTTCCAGTTCACCAAAGTGGACCTCAACTCGGCTCTCGCCTATCCCGGTTCGAACTTTGACGTGGTTTCCGCTCTCGAGGTGATCGAACACCTCGAGAACCCGCGCCACCTGGTGCGCGAGCTCCACCGGATTTTGAAGCCGGGCGGTACTTTGCTGCTCAGCACGCCCAATAACGAGTCGCTCACCAGCTTGCTTTCCCTATGCCTGCGCGGCTACTACAGCGCCTTCGCCGACTCCTGCTATCCAGCCCATATCACGCCTGTGCTCGCGGTCGACGGGCAACGCATGCTGCGCGAGGCGGGCTTCCGGGAGATCACGTTGCTATGGAGCAACCAGGGACGCGCTCCGGCCGTGCCTTTCCATTGGCAGTCACTGCTCGGCCCTCTGGCCTGCGGAAAAAGATTTTCCGATAACTTCTTTCTCCGTGCGGTGAAATGAGCACCCGCCGCGTCCTTTATTTAGCCGGATCCTCGGGCCTGGGAGGGGTGGAGACCTTTCTGGCGGGCACCGCCTCCGGTCATGCCCGGTCCCGCTTCGAGCCTGTCTACTTTCTCCTGCACGACGGCCCGCTCGCAGGAGAGCTGCGCAAGCGTGGAGCGAAGGTGGTGCTGGCCCGCACTTCCTTCCGACTGCGAAAGCCTCTCAGCTTCGTGGCCTGCGTGCGCGAGCTGAGCCAGCTGGCGCAAGAGCAGGAGGTGGACCTCATCCACTCTTCGATGGCCTACGCTGCCCTGCTGGGCGCGCCCGCGGCCCTGCTGGCCGGCTGCCGGCATGTATGGTTCCAGCACGGTCCGGTGGGCGGCTGGATGGATTGGCTTGCTGCCCAGTTTCCCTCGGAAAAAATCCTATACAACTCCCGCTTCACGCAGGGAAAGCAGCTGCACCTGCATTCGCTGCGCAGAGGAAGTGTGCGCCGGAAAGGCGCGGTTCTGCATCTGGGCACCACCATTCCTTCCTTTTCGGGAAAGGTGGCTACCGGTCCTTTGCGCGTGGTGATGCTTTGCCGCGCCCAAGCCTGGAAAGGGCCGCAGCTCTTCGTGGAAGCCATGCGCCGCCTGGGCGAAAATCCGGGCATCGAGGCAAGGATCTATCTGGCCCCGGCCGACGGCAGTTTGGAGGCGGAGCTTCGCAAGCAGGTTGCCGGCCTCGCGCACATCCGTATCGAACCACCCGTACAGGATGCGGGCGCCGCGCTGGACGCCGCGGATTGCGTGGTGAATGCGTCGATCACACCCGAGCCGTTCGGCCTTACTCTGATTGAGGCGATGGCCCGTGGCCTGGTGCCGATCGCCCCTCGCGCGGGTGGGCCTCTCGAGATTATCGAAGAGGGGCGAACCGGTCTTTTTTTCGCGCAGGGGAGCAGCGGCGAGCTGGCGGAAAAAATCCGGTCCCTGAGCATCGACCCGAAAAAATTCATGGACCTGAGCAAGGCAGCCCACGCTTCGGCGCGGGAGAAGTTTTCTCTCGAGCGGATGATGGCGGATCTTGAGAACCTTTATGACGAGATTCTTTGAGCCAGCGCGGAGGCGATGCTGGCCCAGGAGAAATGCTTCTCGTAGTAGGCGGCCGCGGCAGTAGCCTTGCGCCGGCGGGCTACTTCATCCCCTAAGGCATCGGCGACGCATTCCGCATAGGTGTCCGCGTCTCCTTCTTTCGCCACAAAGGTGAAGTCGTCCCAGGGCAGAGCGGGGTCGGTGGAGGAACCACGAGTGGTCACGAGCGGCTTGCCGTGGCTGAGGGCCGCCATGGCGCTGCCCCGGCGGGTGGAAATTCCATCGAGAAAAGGCGCCAGCAACATCGTGGAGCGCGCGATCCAGCGGGAAACCTCTTCGGCAGGCAGGCGCCCCAGGCAGCTCAGGCCCTCTTGGGGCGCTGTCCAGCGGCGAAGCTCGTCTTCGGTAATGCCGATGCAGAGCACTTTCCACGAATCACCGAATTTCTCGCGGATCCGGAGTGAGCTCGCCGCCACAAAGTCATACTGATGAGTCGGATGGGCGCCGCCGAAATGCAGCAGGAAGGGGGAGCTGTCTTCTCCTTCTTTCGCGACGCGCGGGATATTGCTGCCCACCGGGAGCCAGCTGAATTTTTCCGTGGCACGGCCCTCCGCCGGGCGGGCGTAGGTGAAGAGTACCCGGTCGGAGAGAGTAGCGAGGCGTTCGAAATTCCATTTCTGTATGGGTCCGAGGAGGAGTCCCGGAAGAGAGAGCTGGATCGGATAGTGAAGCTCGTGCGCCAACAGCACAATGCGTAGCCCGCACGAGGCTTTTATCCGCTTGAGCCGGTGGAAGAAGCTTTCGGGCAGGCCGCGCCGGTGGCCGTAGAGATAAGGGGTGTATTGGATCAGCAGCGCATCGGGATTTTGAGAGGTCAGGAGATCGGGCTCCAGCTGCCGGTGCAGCAATACCTCATGCCCAAGTTTCTGGAGGGCGGCGGAGAGAAAGTAGCTGTGGTCTCCCACCCCGCAGATTTTGGGCGGGTAGGTGGGGGAAAGAAGGGCCAGCTTCACTTGCCGGCCAGCTCTTTTTTCAGAATGAGTGAGCCGAGGGTGATGGTGAGCATGCTGGCTACCACCGTGATCAGCTGCATGGTATTTTCGCTGAACATCGGCGAGCTTTTGGGGATCACGATGGTGTCATTGGCTTCCAGCGGAGGCGTAGTGGCTTTGGAGCTATCGAGAATGTCGTCAATATCCACGTCGATCACGGTGGGCTTGCCGCCGACCACGCGGCGGATGGTCACATCGCCCATCCGGGCCCGCTCCACAGGACCGCCGGCGTAGGAAAGCATGGTGATGATGTCCGTCTTGACCGGCACATAGTGGATGCCGGGCTTCTGCACGGCTCCCCAGATATTGACCTTCATCATCACCGCGCCGGGATAGTCACCTGAGATGTATTCCGCGCCCTTGTTGTTGCCGAGTAGGTCGCGGGAGAAGGCCGTGCCCACGTCGGCGGCGGAGGCCGTACAAGGCAGGGAGACGAGGGAGAACGACAAAACGAGCACGAACAGGCGGAGGAAAATCATCCTGCCCAGAATAGCCACTGTCAGAGTATTTGTCTATAGACCCCTAAAACGCCTTCGAGGTGCGCCTTCACGGAGAAACACCGCCTTGCTTTCTCCTCGCCGTTTTTCGCCAGACGGGCGGCCAGGGCCGGGTCTTTCATCAATCTCATCGTTTCCGCGCGCAGGGCTGAGAGGTCGCCCATGCGGTAGAGGAGGCCGTCCTGGCCCGGCTCGATGATCTCCTTGACGCCACCGGCGTCCGCCGCGATCACGGGCACGCCGCAGGCCATGGCTTCCACGATCACTCTGCCGAAGGGCTCGGGCTGGAGCGAGCAGTGCACCAGGCAGTCGAGCTGGCGCACGTAGTCCTGGGGATTTTCCACGAAACCCGTGAAGTGCACATAGCGCTCCAGGCCGTTCTCCTTCACTTTTCTCCGCAGCAGGGCTTCGTAGTCTTCATCGCCCATCGTATCGTAGATTTTTCCTCCCACCACCGCGAGACGCACCGGCAGGCCCGCTTCGATCAAAGATTTCCCGAGATCGAGAAAGAGCTCCTGGCCCTTCCAGCGTGCCAGCACGCCCAGGATGCCCAGCACCCGCTCGCCCTTTTCCGCACCCAGGCGGGCGCGCAGATTGTCGGCTTGGGCCGGAGGCGCCGGGTCGATCCCGTTGTGCACCATGGCCGTGCGATCATAGGGCCGTAGCGCCGCCTGCGAGGCCGCCGAGTTGCAGAGGATCCAGGGGCGGAAAAGGCGGCAGCAGGCGAGCAGCACTCTTCTGGTGAGGCCGGGGGCAAGGATGTCGCGCATATGCCAGAGCACGGGAATACCTGAACTCGCGCCCAGCGCCGCGCCCAGCAAATGGCATTTGATTCCGTTGGTATGGAGCAGGACTGGCTGCTTTCTCCGGAGAAGCGAGCGGGCCTTTAGAAAGTAGAGAATCATTCCCGGAATTCCCACCAGCAGGAGAAAAAGGGAAAGCAGGCCGCGGTCGCGGCTTACGGCCTTTAAGGCGCGCGGCAGAGGCAGCACCTCTACCGGAATTTTTTTCTGCTCGAGGATCTGGTGCAGCTTGCCCCCCGAATCCGGCAGGAGCACCCATGGAGCGTAGGTGCCCTGCTCGTGGAGGCCGGCCACGAGATCGAGCATACTGCGCTCTCCTCCGCCGAGGTGGCTGGCGACGGAATAAAAACAGATCGAGGGCTTCACAGCTGGTGGTGCGCCTTCCATTGCTCGAAGCAGACCAGCGACCACAGCAGATGGCTGTGGTTCTGCCGCCCGCTCAGGTGTTCCCGTACCAGGAGATTCACTTCTTCTGGAGCGAAGATCCCTTCGGTTTTGAGTTTTTCCTCGTCGAGGGTGTCGGTGAGGAAGTTCTTGAGGTCGCGGCGCAGCCAGTCCTTGAGGGGGATGCTGAAGCCCTGCTTCTTGCGGCCGGCGATCCGGGAGGAGAGCGGTTTGGGCAGCCGCTGCCTGAGAATTTCGCGCAGCACCCGTTTCGATCCGTGCCGCCCCGACTTCATAGAAAAATCCAGGGAGGCGGCGGCCTCGGCCAGCTCGTTATCGAGGAATGGGACGCGGCTTTCCAGCCCGTGAGCCATCGAGGCCCGGTCGGTCTTGGTGAGCACGGTGTCGACCATAAAGGTGCGCTGGAATATTTCCGTGATGCGTTCGGGCTCGGAGAGCGTGGAGAGCTCTCCGAGCATCGCGGCGAAGTTTTCCTGGCTGGCAAAGCGCGCCCCAGGCACCAGCCGTTGCAGGCGATCGAAGGAGACAGGGCCCACCGAGCCGATGAAGTACTGGTACTTCTGCGCCTCGTTCCCGTACTGCAGGATCTGCGTGAGCTTCAGAAGCTGCGCGAACTTGGAGCTGTGGAGGGCGTTGTTGAGAGGGGTGAGCACCCGTTCGAGTGCGGCGAAGGCGGTGATGCGCAAGGACGACGGAAGGGCGCTCAGATGGTGGATCTGCAGAAGCATCTGCTGGTAGAGATAGCCGAAGAAGAGCTCGTCGCCCCCGTCGCCTGAAAAGCAGACCGTGGCGTTGCGCTTGGTGAGCTTGGCGAGCACGAAGGCCGGCAGGAGGGTGGGATCAGCGAAGGGCTGGTCGGTGCAGACGGCAGTGCTCTGCGCGAGTTCGAGAAATTCGGATGGCTCCATGAGGATTTCGTGGTGCCGGGTGCTGAAGGCGTCAGCCACGAGCCGGGCTTCGCTCCGCTCGTCGTAGGTTTTTTCCTTATAGCCGATGGAGAAGGTGTCGATCGTTCCGCCCCCGTTGGCAGCGTGGGCCGCGAGAATCAGGCTGGAGTCGATGCCGCCGCTCAGAAAGCAGCCCACGTTCACGTCGGCCACGCTCTGGCGCCTCACCGAGTCGCAAAGCTTGTCCCAGATCAGCTGCACCGCCTCGTTCTCGTCGGTAATTTTCGGAGCCAGAGCCGAAGGCGGAAAGGAAAAGGCACGGATCTTCGCTTCATTTCCTTTGAGGGTGAGCACCTGCCCAGGCTGCAGCTGGTTTACCGACTCGACAGCTGAGAAGGGGCAGGGGACATGGCTGAACTTCAGGAAAGAAAGCGCCACATCGCGGTTGATGCGCTTCTGCACGAATGGCAGGCGGAGCAACGGGCTCAGGGTGGAGGCAAAGGCGAACGTTCCGCCGTTGTGGTGGTAGAAGAGCGGCTTGATGCCGAAGCGGTCGCGCGCGAGATGCAGGGCTTCCTTTCCGGGCCGGTGGTCGAAAATTCCGATCGCGAACATGCCGTTGAATTTTCCGAGGCAGTCCAGGCCCCACTCTTCATAGGCGCGCAGCACCACTTCGGTGTCGGATTTTGTGCGGAACCGATGCCCGATTTTTTCCAGCGCCCGGCGCAGCTCCTGGAAGTTATAGATCTCGCCGTTGAAAACGAGCGTCACGAGTTTGTCGTCGGACAGCATCGGTTGGTTGGCTGCGTCGGAAAGATCGATGATTTTGAGGCGGCGGTGCACGAGCCCGCAGTTTTCCTTGCGCCAGCCTCCTCCGGCATCTGGGCCGCGGCTCCGGAGCTCCTCGCCCATCGCCTGCAGCAGCTCCTCCCCGACGCGCTGGCCTTCCGGCAGACGGATTCCCGCGATCCCGCACATAGCTAAGAAATCCCCCGCAAAAGGCCGCTCGCCACCCGCGACCAGCTGTACTCTTCGCGCGCGCGCAGGAGCGCGTTCTGCCCGAGCTCGGCGAGGCGGGGAGGCGAGGAGAGAAGCTTTTCCAGCGCCTGGGCCACGGCGTCCGGGTCTTCAGGATTCACGTGCAGGCCGGTTTTTCCGTCGAGCACGGCATCCCGGGGCCCGCCCACATTCGGCGCGATCGACGGCTTCCCGCAGGCCGCCGCCTCGAGATACACCAGGCCGAAGCCTTCCACGTTGGGCGCCTGCAGCTCGATACGCGAGAGCAGAACGAAGAGATCACAGAGGTTGTAGTAGTCCCGGAGGCGCGAGTCGGGAACCTTGCCGAGGAAGCGCACCTGGGCGTCGAGGCCGAGCTCTCGGGTGATCCGTTCGAGGCGCGGACGGTCGGGCCCGGTGCCGCCGATCAGGTACTGGCAGCGCAGATTTTTTTTCGCGAGCTTCGCCAGCGCGGCCAGCATGATGTCGACGCCCTTATAGGCCTCGAGCCGGGCGAGCGTGAAAATGATTTTCTGCCCTTCGGCGGCGAAATCCTTGCGCTCGAAATTGGTTTTCGCGGGATAGAAGCGGTCGAGGTTCACACCGTTCTGGATCTGCACCAGCTGGCCGGGCCTCGCTCCGCACTGAGTGCGCACGAGCTCGGCGGTATAGGTGCTGACGGGGAAAATAAAGTCAGCCCGCCGGAAAACCGCCCGCTTGATGAACGCCAGGCGCGCTCGCAGCCACTTCCGGAGGGTGCGGGTGCCCTCGAGGATCTCCACGGCATGCACGAGGATGCCCTGCTTGGTGCGGCAGCCGGGAGAGAGAGAGAGAGCGAGGGAGGTGGCCATGCCGCAAGGCAACCAGAGAGTGTCGATCACGAGATCCGGCTTCCAGCGGCGGATCACCCGGTGCGTGGCCCAGGCCAGCGGAAGTATCGCAAGCTCCGGCCGTTTGCTCATGCGCACCCTTACGGTGAAAAAGCGGCGGGCGCGATCGATATTGAAATCCGATTTGTAATCCTGTGAAGCAGGTGCGATCACGTGAACGTCCACTCCGGGAGAGGAGGAAAGCGCCTGCGCCAGTTCAATGGAGCAGCCGGCTACGCCACCGAGGCCCGGCAGATAGTCATAGGCGATGATGAGGATTCTCATCCTGCCCCCTGCGTCTCGGAGTAGATTTTGAACGCATCGCTCGCCGCGGCCACGGCGCTGGCGCTCATGGATTGCCAGCTTGCCTGCGGGATTTTCCAGGAACGCGCCCAGGCTTCGTGCCCTTCGCCCCGGAAAAGGTAGCCATCGGCGGAGCGGAGGAAGAAAAATTGATCGAGCGGGGTAAGGCTTCGCTGGCCGAACGAGCGCGCCGCACGCAGGAGAAACTCCGCGCCGCGCTCTCCCCATCCGCGCGGGGAGGGCGGGAGGAAGTGCGGCGTAACCAGGGTGCGAATTCCCTGCTTCTGGAGGTTGTACAGCAGCTCGAAATGGCCGAAGCCGAAGCAGTGGATGAGGGAGAAATCCTGGAAGCGATCGCGGTCGCGCTGGAAGAGGGTTACGTTCGCGTCTTTTGCTTTAGCGGCGGCCGTGAAGGCGCGTATCCATCCGCCGGCTTCGCCAACAAGAAAGGACGGATGCACCATCAGAAGTACAGCAGGCATTCCCTGCAATTTTACCACGATCTTTGCTATCCTAAGCTCTATGAAAATTCTCCAAGTGGGGAAGTACTATCCCCCTTACCGTGGGGGCATGGAGGCGGTGGTGGAATGCCTTTCCCTCCAGCTGGCCGCCTCGGGCCATTCCGTCACGGTGCTTTGCGCGAACGACCGTCCCTACACGGAAGTTGAGACGAAAGACGGAGTGCGTGTTGTCCGCCTGGCGCGGATCGCCGTGCTCGCCTCGCAGCCCATCCTGCCCACGTTGCCATTCTGGCTCTGGAAAGAGGCGCGGAAGAGCGAGGTGGTCCACCTCCACTCGCCCAATCCCCTGGCCGAACTCTTCTGCCTCATTTGGGGGAGGCAGCTGCTGGTCACCTACCATACCGACGTGGTGAACCAGAGGAAACTACTTCCCGTGTACGCCTTCCTCAGGAGCCGCCTGCTCGCCTCCGCGCGCCAGGTTGTGGTGGCCTCGCGCCGTCTTCTGGAAACAAGCCCGGCTCTGACCGGTGTACGGCAGAGCGCGCTGGTGATTCCTTTCGGGATCGAGATAGGGAGACCGAAATGCGCCGGGGAGAGCAGCGAGCCTTTCGCCCTTTTTGTCGGACGCCTCGTGCCCTACAAGGGACTGCGCCAGCTGCTGCAGGTGATGCCCCAGGTGAACGGCAAGCTGCGCATCGCCGGCGAAGGTCCCGAGCTGGATTTTCTCCGCGAGGAAGCGGAAAGGTTAGGGCTGTCCGGAAAGGTGGAATTTCTCGGAGGGGTAGGCGAGGCGGAACTGGCGAGTCTCTACGAAAACTGCCGCATGCTCGTTTTACCGTCGATCTCAAGGGCCGAAGCCTTTGGAATGGTGCTGGTGGAGGCGATGGCGCGCGGCAAGCCTGTTGTAACTTGCGACATCGATACGGGAGTAACGGAGCTCAACGAGCACGAGCTTACAGGGCTCGTGGCTCCCGTGGGCGATAGCGGGGCTTTCGCCAGAGCCATGAACCGGCTCTTCGCGGATTCGGGGCTCGCCAGCCGCCTCGGCGAGAACGGGCGGAAAAAATTCGCGCAGCATCACACCGCGGAAAAGATGGCGAGCGCTTACGAGGCCGCCTATCGCGGACTCTCCGGTAACCGCAAGCCGAAGCTGCTCGTGCTCTCCCACGCCGCCGTGCTCGAAGTGAACCGCGCGCTCTTCCAGGCCCTGCAGAGGATGGGAAATTTCGAGGTGTCAATGGTGGTGCCGCGCCGCTGGCGGGGCGATCTGATCAGCGACCTGCGATTCGAGCGCTCCGCAAACGACGGTGGCCTGAGGATCCACGACTTGCCCGTGCTCGGCTCGGGCAACGGGTCGCTCTTCGTCTACGCCGGCGGGCTCAGGCGTGTATTAAGGGATGAGAGCCCCGATCTGATTTTTCTCGACGAGGAACCCTGGAGCCTCAACGCCGGGCAGGTCTGCTGGTCGGCTGGCGGCCGGGCGACCGTGGTTTTTTACACCAAACAGAACTTGCGCAAAATCATTCCGCTCCCGTTTCGCCTGCTGGAACGCTGGGTCTTCCGCCGTTCGAAGGCGGCCTTCGCAGTGGAGAGTGAGGTGGGAGACGTGCTGGGCTGGAAAGGCTATCGCAACCGCGTGATCGACTTTCCCCACTCCTTCGATCCGAAGCTGTTCCACCCGCGGGATGCGCAGGAGCGAGCCGCGATCCGCAGGGAGCTCGGCCTGAGCCCGGGAAAGCTGCTGCTGCTTTACTGCGGAAGGCTCACGGTGGCCAAGGGAGTGCGCGATCTTTACCAGGCGATGGAGAGGATGGACGGCAGCCTTCGCGAGACCGAGCTACTCATCGTCGGAAACGGCCCTCTTTACAAAGAAGCGGAAGCGCTGGCAGGGAATCTGCGAAATATCCGCTGCCGTGTGGTGGCGGCCGTGCCTCACCACCAGATTGGTCGGGTGATGAGCTGTGCCGACGTGCTGGTGCTCCCGTCGCATACCACTCCGGCCTGGAAAGAGCAGTTCGGGCGGGTTCTCGTCGAGGGAATGGCCTGCGGACTGGCAACCGTCGGCTCCGATTCCGGCGCCATCGGCCGGGTGATCCAGAGAGCGGGGGGCGGCCTGGTCTATCCCGAGGGCAATGTGGACGCGCTCGTTCAGGCATTGGGCTCGCTGGCAGCCGATAGAAGCCTGCTCGAGAAGCTCCAGAATACGGGAAGAGGTTTCGTACACCATGAGCTCACCCACGAGGCGATGGCCCGCAAGCTCGAACACTCCATCCGTTCGATGGCGGGGTTTGGCCACTGATTTTGAGTGATAGGAAAAGGGAATCTGGTTCAGCGGGCCATCCCCTGCGCCGATAGGTATTCAGGCCTATGATTCCTTTTTATCCCACTCTTTGGATGCTCGCGCTTTTCTCGGGCGGCATTACATTTCTCTCCTGCTACTGCTTCATCCGATTTCAGGGGCTGCATGGGATTGAAACCAGCGCCGACAAACGCCGCCACAACGAGCGGCCGATCCCGCTCATGGGTGGGGCGGCGATGGTCATCGGCTTTCTGCTCGGCCTGACGGGTCTTTTGGTCTTCGGCGAGCCGATGGATGCGCCCGGAAGCCTGGTGCTCGCCTGCCTCGCCGTTGCCCTCACCTTCGCGGTCGGCCTCGCTGACGACGCCCTGGAACTGCGCGCGCGCTGGAAATTTTTCGGGCAGAATTTCGTGGCTCTGCTGCTCGTGTTCGCGTTGAATGGAGTGGACACTCCCTGCGACAGGCTGCTGCCCTCCTATCCCGGGATCGCCTTCGCGCTGAAATGGTTCTGGTGTATGGGGCTGCTCAATTCGATGAACCTGATCGACGGGCTCGACGGCCTTGCCTCCGGCATCGCGATGATTGTGCTTTCATTCATTGTGTTTACGGGCAAGGCGGAATCGATCTTCCACTTTCCCCTCAAATATCTCGCCTTCCCTTCGCTCGTGGCTTTCTTCCTCTGGAACCGTTATCCCGCCAAGATTTATCTCGGTGAGACTGGCGCCCAACTCGTGGCCATCTTTCTTTTCCTGGGCTCGATGACCTTCCGGCATTCGATGTCGTCGGGCATCGACTCCGTGGCGCTCTTCTTCGCCCTGGGCGTTCCGATCCTCGACACCCTGCTCGCCATTCTCCGCCGCGCCACGCGGGGAATCGGCCTGATGGTTCCCGACCGCGAGCACCTTCACCACCGGCTAGGGCGCCTCGGCCTCAGGCACGAGAACATCGTGCGCTTTCTGCATTTTCTCACCTGCTATCTCTGCGCCATCGGCTATGCCTTCCTGCAATTCTCCAAGCTCACGGTTCCCACGCTGGTGCTCGCGCTCACCGGGCTCGGGATCAATCTGGCTCTGCTCTGGCTCGCAGAGCGCAAGCTCTATTCCTATCTCGCTCATTTCTCCTCGCATATGCTGGGCGTGCTCGACTCCAACGTGCAGGAATCGCGGGCGCTGCAGGCGAAGCTGTGGGAGTACCGCGGATCGGGCACGCAGCACGTGCTGTTTCGCATTGACCTCAGCCACTGCGTGACCTCGTTGCTGGAGCGGTCGCCCGAGCGGATCCAGAGCTTCTACGGCAAGCTGAGCCGCGCCATCCGTGGAGCCGAAGGCGGGCGGGAGGTGCAGTTCGAAAGTTCCCGCGAGGTGCTCGTTTTGCAGTGCACTCCCCGCGGCTTGAATGTGGAAAGGGTGGAAAAGGCCCTGCGCGACGATCTCGAGCGTTTCGAGCATAGCGAGCGCGTGGATCTGGGCCTCCATCTCGACTCCTGTCTCCAGCGCGTGGAACTCGACAACGCCGGCCTTCCATGGAACGCTAAGGCGGCGTGATGGCCGGGAAAAGCGTTTTATTCGTGTGTCAGGGAAACATCTGCCGCTCGCCCATGGCGCAGGCGCTCTTCCGTTCCCTTGCGGCCGAACAGAAAAAAGATTTCACTTGTTCGTCGGCGGGTTTTTCGCCTCATCTGAGGGGGATGGCCTATCATCCGATCTGCGCCGAAGAATGCGCCAAGCACGGAGTGGCCTTCGACGGGCAAAGCCGGACGGTGGAGCCGGGAGACCTGCTCAAGCACAACCTCATCATCGCCATGGACCGGGCCACCCTGAACCAGCTCTGGGCTATGGACCCGATCGGCGAGAACGCCACGAAATTCTACCTCCTCGGCGAATTCGATTCGCAAGGCAAAGAGGATAGGCTCGAAATTGAAGATCCGATCACCAGCCCGAAAAAAGACTTTACCCGCCTGTACGAAACGGTGCGCCGCTGCTGCGAGCAGCTGGTGAAGAAGCTTTCCGCCCTTCGCGAAAACGAATGCCTTCCGCCGAGCCGTGCCCTCAAGGTGCTCGAAGGAAGGGGAGCGCCCGGCCAGGACTTAGCCGAAGGACCTGCGCAGCTGGCGCGCTTCCAGTGGCTGAAGCCGATCGTGGAGGGCAAGAAGATCCTGGTGCTCGACTTCGGCTCGGGGGAAGGCGCGGCATTGCTCTCCGGCTTCGCCCACCACGTGATTTCAGTGGAGCGCGGGGGCAATGTGCCCGAGCTCGAGGAGAAATTTTCGTCGTGGAACCTGTTGTTCGTCGACGGAGGTCCGCTCGATCTGGTGGACCTCAAGCAAAAGTTCGACGTGGTGGTGGCATTGGGGATGATCAGCTGCATCCTGAGGGCCCGGTTGCCGCTCTTCCTGGATCAGGTGGATAGGGCGCTCGCCGAGGGCGGATGCTTCGTCTCGTCCTGCCCGAACCAGGAGGTGCACCGCGAGCGCGACGTGGGCGGTTTCCGCCCCAAAGAGCTGAGTGCCCTTCTCCGCGGACGCTTTTCGTCCGTGCGCCTAATCGGGAACTATTCCCGGCGGAAGCGCTGGAGGCAGGTGGTGTTCTCGCTCGATTTTTTCAATCTGCGCATGTTTACCAAAGCGGGTAAAGCCGAGGTGGAGCAGGACTTCGGCTCGCCCCAGTGCTTCAGTGCCCACTTCTGGCGGCAGGCTGAGACCACGATCGCGCTCTGCGGGAAATCCAAAAACCGGTCCCCTTGAGTGTTGATTAAGCGGCAAGGAGGGGGAAGACGTGATTTTAGGCTTCCTGCTTAGCTAGGCTAAGTGCTGATTGTGGTAGTGGGCGTAGATCATAAGGTGCGCACGCAGGCGATCGGCGCGCTTCGTGGTGCACCAGGTCTTTCGAAACAGTCGATTCACGTTGGCCCGGAACATCGCACAGGTATGGTTTAGGCTAAACAGGGGGTCAAACCGAAGCTTTTTGAGCTCGCCCTGGCCGCCAAGAGACCCTCGCTTCCCCTCGTAACGCCAATGGTTGGCTTTTGGAAAATGTGCTGCGACGTCCAAGGGGTAATGTGGGTTGTTGTCGGATTTGATCACGACATCATCGGCGACAAAGTTCGTTAGCTGTTTGAACAGCGCAGCTCGCGCCTCTTTTCGGCCGTCATGCCTGGGCCCATACTTTCGGGCCTTCTCCACCAGCAGTCCTTTGGCACTCATCGTCGACACTTCCAGGCCCAGGATCCGTCTGGTTTGGCTCTCCACGGCCAAAGTAATGGAGAGAGGCTTGCACTTTGTGTGCTCGAAAGTTTCAAGGTCATCAAATTCGATCACTTTGGACCTGGGCCGCTCTCGGTTGCTTTTACTGAGCTCGAACTCGGCTTCGAATCCGAGAGCGAGCAGTTTTCTTGCCACGGTTTTGCGATTTAAATGAAATGTTCGCGCCGCCCGTCTGAGCGATCCGCCGCTGCAGAGGTGCACTCGGAGCGCATGATTTTTGAGCCGTTTTTTTTGGCGAAACCAGGCGTGAAACGAGGCATTGGAGCAGGTTACCTTACATCCCTTGCAGCGAAAACGCTGGATCCAGCGTGAATCGCTGGTTCGATAAAAGAACCCGAAACGCACAAAGTATGAACCGGAGAGCTGTCTGCTGTTGCAGTGGGTGCAATTTGAGGGCATGGGAGCCAGGGGAATTGCAAAGTCCTAGCCAGTTTCTCGATTGGAAACACCTAACTGATCAACACTCAAGGGGACCGGTTTTCTAGAACTTACGGATCTCCGCCGCCGGCAACCCGCCGATCACGCTGTGTCCCGCGAACGACTTGTTCACCAGGCAATGCGCTCCCACCACCGTTTTGGCTCCCAGGCTCACGCCGGCGAGCACGCTGCTGTTGGCGCCGAGCCAGCAGTCGGGACCGATCTCGATCGGGCTGCTGCGCGGGCCCTGGTCTTTGATAAGGATGGAGGACGAAAACTCATGGTTGCTGTCGATCACGGTAACCTGGTGGGCGGTCATGGTGTGGGCGCCGATTTTCACGCTCTTGACGGCGGAGATGATGTTGCGCTTGCCGATATAGATGCCTTCCCCGAGCTCCATGGTGGATCCGCCCCAGACGATGAGGTCGGTATAGCGGTCCACACGCACGTTATCGCCGATTTTCAGCGTGGCGCCCTCGCCCAGGCTCACGTTCGCTCCCCAGCCGATGGTCACGCCCTCGCCCACCACGGCCCCGTGTGAGCGCAGGAAGCGCACCATCCAGCGGGAGCGCAGAATCTCTGCGCGGATCATCACCATTTTCAAAAGTCGGTACAGAAAAGACGTCATTTTCCCTATGATAAAAAGATCGAAAATCGAAAGCAAAAGATGTTTTTGCCTTACCTCCTAGCCGCGCTGTTGGGCGTGCTGATTTCCGCCTATCCGCACTTTCACGCCCGGGTGACCACGGGCAGCTTCGCCTGGATCGCCGACCAGGACGAGGCCGGCCTCTACCTGCCGATTGCCAGCCAGTCGTACTGGAACCATCCGCAGCGCGTGGCCGATCCTCTTTTTACCGAGATCAAGCCCGCGAACTACCCCTGGATGCAGTTCGCGCCTTTCAGCGCCGTGGCGCGCCTGCTCTCGCTGCCTCCCACGCATATATCGCTGCTCTGGCGCCTGTTCGCCGGCGCGAGCCTGGGCCTGGCCTGGTTGTTCGCGCTGCGGATCTTTCTCGGTGGCAGCCCGCTCGCATTTCCACTCGCTTTGCTTCTGCTGGTGGATAGTGGCTTGCTCGAAAGCAAGCTGCTCCTCAAGCAGTACCTATTGCTGAAGCAGGCCTTCTTCGGCGACGGCTCAATTTTTTCCGGCAAGCCGGAGCTGCACCCCGAATGGCGGATCATCACGCCGGGCTTATCGCTCTTTGCGCTCCTGCTCTTTTTTGGTTTCCTGCGGAAAGGCGTGGAAAAGCCCGCTGACAAGCAGCGCCAACTCTGGGCCGCGATCTCACTCGGCCTGCTTTTTTACTGCTACTTCTTTTACTGGACCGCAGCTTGCGGCGGCTTGCTGATCGCCCTTCTGATCGACAGGAAGCGCTGGCAGTTTTATGCCACCACCTTATTCAGTGGCACTGTGATCGGCAGCTTGGAGATTTTCCGATCGTGGCAGGCAAAGAATGCGGGGATTTCCGACTGGCTCCAGCGTACGGATAAGTTCCTGCCGATTCCCCACTTCTCGGAGCTGATCATTCCCAAGATTGGATTCCTGTTGCTGGCGCTGAGCTTCGTATATGTCTGGAAGAAAAAATCCGAGCTGCGCTTTCTTTGGGCGCAGGCTTGTGCCGGACTGCTGCTGCTGAATCATCAGATCGTGAGCGGGCTGCAAATTGAGAATTTCCATTGGGCCTACCATTGGGGTCCGGCGCTTTCGCTTCTGCTGGCGGTGATGGCGGGGCAGTGGCTGGCAAGCCAGCGCTTTTCTCTTTCTACGCCAAAACGCTATGCCATTTACGCTTTTTTCGCTCTGCACGTTGCCGGCGCCTTCACGCTCCGGCATCTGGAAATCACGCGGAGCGCGGATTCGGTGGACCTCAACTCTGATCTGAGAGCGATTTTGGGCGAAGGGCCGCTGATGATTTCGTCCCACGAGGGGATTGCGGGCGATCGCAACCTGGTGGAACTTTTTTCGATCCAATACAACCTGCGGCCGCTCTCGGGATATATCGCCACCTTGAGCCCCAACATCACCGATGCCGAATGGCACAGAAGAGTGGCTCTGAATGCGGTGGTTTCCGGATTTTCCGCTGAGCGCTTCGTGGCCTCTCAGGCTATGGAGATCGAGCAGTGGGTGTGGGGGCCGTGGGCCCGTTCACCCAACGGACGCACGGAGCTCTTCGACGCCCGCATGAATGCCTTCAAAGAGGTAAAAGGCAATCTCCAGGACTCGATCAGGAAGCGCGCTGTCTATTATGTAGTAGTGCGTTCAGGAAGCAGCAGCAGGCCGCTCGGTCGCAAGATCCACGCTGGCCCCGGCTACGACCTCTACGAACTCTGAGCCTCGCTCAGCATTCTTTCGCGCGAGCCGAGGTAAAGCATCAGCGGAATCGCGGCCACCCGGATCAGCCCCGCGCTCAGACATACCCCCATACCGCCGTAGGCCGGGATCAGCTTCAGGTTGAGTGCGTAATTCAGAGTGAGCTGCATTACGTTCAGCACCGCGAACCAGTGCACGAGGCTGAGATTGTAGACGAAAAGCGAGGAAAGCGTGACCACCGCGTCGATGGCGTACACCCAGCAGTAGGCCTGGAAGATCCCGACCGACGTCTGGTATTTCGCGCCGAGGGCCAGCGGGATCACCCAGGGCGCGGCGAAAGAAAAGCTCAGGATCAGGAGAAAGAGCAGCGGGCTCACCATCAGGGCCTTGCGCGTGAAGAAACGTACCTCTTCTCTCGAGCGCATCGACGAGACCTTCGGCAGCAGAATGGTGACCATCGAGCCGATCAGGAGCGGAAGCACCGAAGCCAGGCGCTGGCCACCTAGGAAGCGCGCAACTTCTTCCTCCGGCGCCATCGAGCGGAGCATGAAAATATCAAGGTGGGCGATGCAGGCCACGGCCACGGTGGAAAAGAACACCCATTTGGAAAAATCAAAGAGGCGGCCGAACTCGGCCATGCTGTGCTTGCGCGGAAGAAAGCTGCGCCAGTCGAGGGCCGGCAGCATCACCAGGCCCGAGAGTAGGGGTGAGACCAGAAAGGCTACGAGGAAGGGGCCGAGGTCGGTATTTTTTCGCAGGACCAGCAGGAGAAGCAGCGCTGCTTTCACCACGTTGGGTATCACCCTGGCCCAGGCGATGCGTGTAAAGTTTTTCTGTGCCTGGAGAATGCACTGGAGAAAGTTCGTGAGCGAGTAGAGCCAGGCAAGCAAGGCTGTGCAGACCACCCAGGTGGCATTTTCCTCCGACTGGAAGAGCAGGATCGAGATCCGCTTTGCGCCCACAATGGCCGCCAGCACGAAAACCGTCACTAGCAAGGTATGCGCCTGAAAGGAGGCATTCGTCGTGCAATGGAATGTTTCCTCGCCCTTCTCGAAATCGGCGGAGGCGAAGCGGATATAGGCCACCGAGAGGCCGAGGTCGGAGATCTGGTCGAGGAAAAGATAGAGGGATACGAGGGGAAAGATCGTGGCGATCAGCTCCGGCCCTTGGCTGCGGAAGATGAGGATCGAGCTCACGAACCCGAGCAGAGTCACGGCGAAGTTGGCCACCACCACGATTGAAAAGGCCCGGGCAGTCTTCGAGCGGAGCAGGTCACGGATGTAGTAGAGCTGGTCAGCCAGCGGCATTCGCTCTCCCCAGGCCTTCGTAGAGGTCCAGCAACTTATCGGTGATGTTATTCCAGGAATAGGTGTTCAGCATCCGGTTCACCAGCATGGCGGCTGGCTTGCCCACACCCCCCGCTGCTCTCTTCAGCGCTGCCGCGAGGCCTTCTTCGTCGTCGGGATGCACGAAGGAGGCGCCGGGGAAGACCTCGGGATCGGCCACCTGGCTCGTCAAAACCAGGGGCAGCCCGGCCACGAGGGCCTCCAGAGCCGAAATTCCAAAAGTCTCGAACTGGCTGGGAAGGGCGAAGGCCGACGCCGCTTTATACGCCGAACGCAGGAGCGGGCTTTCAAATGGCTGGTGATCGAGAAAGGTGAACAGCTTCCCGGCCCGTGCTTCCAGCTCGCGCGCCAGCTTCACGCAGGCCTCGCGGTAGTCGCTGAAGTCTTCATCGGCGCCGCCGATGAAGACCACGGGCAGTTTGGAGCGAGCGCCCGCGCGCAGGAGGGCCATCTGGTTCTTCACGGGATGAAAGCGACCGACATGGAGCACGAAGGGCCCAGTGATCCCTGTTTCATTCCGGAAAAGTTCGGGAGATCCGCCGGCATAGGAGACATCCACGCCGTTAGGCAACAGCCGCACCCGTTCGCGCGGGAGGCCGTAGTAGTCCTGCAACAGGCGCGCTTCGCGCCGCGTGGCCGGCAGCCAGAGGTCGGGGAGCTTCAACGTGCCCGAGGGATGCCCGAGCGCGCGCTCTTCAACCTCTAGAGTTGCGAGATGCAGCTTCCAGCGGAGCCCGCCGAAAATTTTTTGGTCGAGATGCATGGTGGGCGTGACCACCAGCGGCCTGTCGTTGCGCTTGAGGTGGGGCCAGGTGTCGCGCTCGAAGAGCGAGAAGTGGTGGCAGAGATCGAAGTCGGCTGGATCGTGCGTCAGCGGTTCGAAAATCTCCACCGTATGGCCTTTGGCCTGAAGGCCGGTACGCAGCTTCAGCATCACGTTTTCGCCCCCGCCCGGATTCTGGAAGGCGTTGGTGTAGGTGGAGAAAAGAATCCTCATTTCGCGAGGATACCACATTGGACAAAGGAAGCGCAGGCGATACAATTCAAAGAGCGATGAAGGCCGTTGTGCTCATTTCCGACAGGGCGTATCCCGCCCTGAGCGGCTCCAAGGTGAGGAACCTTTTTCTTTGGCGCGAGCTGCGCGCGCAGGGTGTGGAACTCCGCCTTTTAGGAATGGACCTTTCCCCCAAAGGTGATTCCACGCCGCTCGTACCAGGTATGGAGGCGGAGGCCTTTCGCCATCGTCGGCAGATTCTGCCGTTGCGCGCCTGGAATGCCGCGCTCTATTCCTACCACCAGTGGCCGTATTGCAAAGAGCTGGCGGAGCGCGTGGACGAGCTCGTCGGCAGCTGGCAGCCCGACCTGGTGCACGCGGAAGAGCTGCGCATGGCGGCTTACCTGCCCGCGCTGCGGGGAAAAAATTCCCGCGCCCGGCAGACCGCAACCTTTCACAATGTGGAATCCGACCTGATTCTTCGCACTGGATCGACGGCCCTGAGTGTGGCGAAGCCTCTCGTGGAAAACCTGCACCGGCGCACGCTCGCGGGTTTTGAAAAACGGGTGATCGGCAGCCTCGATCGCTGCCTGGCCTATTCCGACGTGGACCTGGAATCCTACCGGCGAAAATACGGGCTGGGGAACTGGCGCTCCACGCGCGGCGGCGCCAGCGTGAACGAGGCCGACTGCGCTCCCGAAATCACCGAACCTTCCGCACTGATCGCAGGCTCCTTGGGTTATGCGCCGAATGTGGAGGGGATCGAATGGTTTCTGGAGAAGGTGAAGCCACAGCTCGACAAAAACATCCGCCTCACCGTGGCAGGATCGAACGCCTCTCCTGCCCTCAGAAAAAAAATCACGGAAGCGGGAATCGCTTTCATCGACCGGCCGCCCGAGATGGCGCCACTTTACGCCAGCCACGCCCTTAGCCTCGTGCCTCTGCTTAGCGGGAGCGGCACCCGCGGACGCATCCTGGAGTCGCTCGGCTGCGCACGGGCCGTGGTCACCACGACGATCGGGGCCGAGGGACTGGAGCTCGCCGAGGGTGAGGGCCTGGTACGTGCCGACGATTCGAAGCGCTACGCCGAGACGGTGAATCAATTGATGAAAAACCGCGACGAACGCGCCCGCATCGCGCGCAGCGGATTCGAGCGGGTGCGCGAACGTTACGCCTGGAAGGCCGTGGCCTCCGACCTGAAAAAAATCTGGGAGGAACTGCTGTGAGCGAGAACCGCCTTCAGGTGGCGATCCACGACCTCAACCAGCAGGGCGGGCAGGATCGCTCCACTCTGGAAATTCTGATCCGCTTGCGGAAAAAAATACCGCTCACGATCCACGCCTTCTCTGTTTCCGAACCCGCGCTCCTTTCCAGCTCACGCTTGGTGCGGCCCAACATCCGCCGCCCGGTGCTCCTCAAGGCGATCTACTTTTATCTGCGGCTATTTTTGCGGGGCGGGGGACTATGGCATGCCACCGGGGTGAGCCATCTGCGCTCACGCGTGGTGCATCTGCAGTTCATCCACAAGGCCTGGCGGGCGAAGCGTACGCAGAGGGAAAACAGCGGCTTTCTGCGCGGGCTCTACCAGGAATTTTTTGAGCTGTTTAATATTGCGCTCGAGAACCTCTGTTTCCGCGAAGGCAAAACCTATATCGCGATCTCGGATTCTGTGGCGCGGGACCTGCGGGAGCAGTTCGGGATCGAAAAAAACATTCATGTCGTGCGGCATGGGGTGGATCCCAATCTCTTTCGTCCTTTGAGCGGGAATGAGAAGGCAAACTCTCCTGTGAGAACCAGGCTTGGAATCGGGCCAGGAGAAAAGATGGCGCTCTTCGTGGGCTCCTACGAGCGCAAAGGGCTGGAGACTTTGGTGCGGGCGCTGGCGCTGCTTTCGCCTGAAATTAGGAAAGACTTCAAACTTGTAGCCGTAGGCGATGGCAACCAGGCTTATTATTCTCAGTTAGCTGAATCTTTGGGAGTGCAGAAACATCTTCTGCTTGTTTCCAAGGAAAAAAACATCGTCCCTTACTTCCAGGCCGCCGATCTATTCGTATTTCCGACCCTCTACGAACCCTTCGGCCTCGTGATTCTTGAAGCCATGGCCTGTGGATTACCGGCCATCGTCTCGCGCGCCGCGGGGGGAGCCGAGCTGATCCGCGAGGGGGAGAGCGGCTTACTGATTGAAAACCCTCGCGACGAGAAAGAAGTGGCGCGGAAGATAAGTTCCACCCTCCAGAGCCCCGGAAAACTATCCGAGATGGCCAAATCCGCCCGTAGCGTGGCCGAAGCGCGGAGCTGGGATCGCGTGGCGGAAGAGTACGAAGCGGTGCTTACGACCCTCGTTTCCAGGCCAGGACACTAGCCCGCCTTCCCCGTCAACCCCCCACGAGACCTGATTTCCCTGGGAAATAAAACTTTTTACAGAACCCAGAGATGGAGTTAAACCCTTCCGCCGATCCGCCGCAAGGCGGGTTCGGGCCCCACTGATGGGGCCTGTTTTTTCAGGAAGAGTAACGTTTCTTGTTTAGGAGTAACCCATGATGAAGTCCCTATTAATCGCAATGGCCCTGATCTCCACCCCTGTACTCGCCGACGAAGTGAATTCTTCGAACGACGAAGTAGGAACGGATGCCATCGTTGAATCTGGTGTTCACATCGGATTCGGTTTTGGTTTCGGCTGGGGCCCTCGCCACCCTGGATGGGGTCACAACCCTGGTCCGATGGTGAAATGCGTGGCGGAAAACGGTCGCGGATATCGTTTTGACGGCTATGGCCGTTTCTACGAAGAAGCCCGCCGCAATGCCATGGACAAATGCTACTACCGTGGCTCGCGTTACTGCGAAATCCGCTGGTGCCGGTAATCCGCGCTAGCTAGAGAATCGGAAGGCCGGAACAATGAGCTGAAAGACGCTCCCCTTGTTCCGGCCAATTTTTTTGCCCCGCGAAATTTTTCCAGACAGTCTTCTGCTATAGAATAACCCTATGGACCGCAAGATCGTCCATGTGGACATGGATTGCTTCTACGCCGCCGTGGAGGTGAAGCACAATCCCGAGCTTCGGGGCAAGCCGATCGGTGTGGGAGGGCCGCCCGAATCGCGCTCCGTGCTTTGCACGGCCAGCTACGAGGCCCGCAAGTTCGGCGTACGCTCCGCCATGCCCTCCAGCACCGCCAAGCGCCTTTGCCCCCAGCTCATTCTCGTTCCCCCGAATTTCCCTCTCTACAAGAAGGAAAGCGAGGCCGTGCGGGAGATCTTCCGCCGCTTCACCGACAAGATCGAGCCGCTCTCCCTCGACGAGGCCTACCTCGATTTCACGGGCAGCGGCCATTTCCGCGGCAGCGCCTCGCTTGCGGCGAAAGAGATCCGTTCGCTGATCAAGAAAGAGCTGGGCCTCACGGCCTCCGCCGGCATCGCGCCTAATAAATTTTTGGCCAAAATCGCCAGCGACTGGAACAAACCGGACGGCCAATTCGTACTGCGTCCCAAGGACGTCGACAAATTCATGCTCTCCTTGCCCGTCGAGAAGATCCATGGCGTGGGGAAGGTGACTGCCAAGAAAATGCATTCGCTGGGGCTCTATACCTGCGCCGATCTCCAGAAGCAGCCGGCGGCCCAGCTGAAAAAATGGTTCGGCTCGAGCGGGCAGTGGTATGCGGACATCGCCAGGGGTGTGGACCATCGGCCGGTGGAAACACATTGGGAGCGCAAATCCCTTACCGTGGAAGAGACCTTCAGCCGTGATCTGAAAAGCCTGGAGGAATGCCTCGAGGTGATCCCCCACCTCTACCGCGACTGGGAGAAGCGGATGGCAGGCGGCGACTACAAAGACCGCATCCGGGGCATCGTGGTGAAGGTGAAGTTCTTCGACTTCAAGGGCACCACCCACGAGAAATCCGGCTCCAGCTGGCCCACCGTGAAGGAGTTCGAGGCGCTGTTAATAAAAGCCTGGGAGAGGGGCCAGCGGCCCGTACGGCTGCTCGGCCTGGGGGTGCGCCTGGCGGGGGATGAGGCCAAGGATGAGGAGCCTGAAGAAGAGAAGCGCCCCTGGCAACTCAGCTTCCGGATTTAGGGTCATTTTATTATATTTTCACAAGCAAATTCAATGGCTTAACGCATTGCATGATGGTGGGCCCTTTGGTATAGTAGCAGCCGCTTCCAACCCCAACCTTCCTAGAGGACACTATGAAGTTTCAAAAACGCGGCCGCTTGGGCACCAAGCTCCTGATGAAGTGCCATAAGTGCAAAAACGACTGCCAACCAAAAGACGGCGACTGGCACGATGGCGAAGCTGGCCAGGTTTTCCTGTGCCGTACCTGCGAGCCTTCCCGCAGTCCTTTCGACCGTCCCAAACTCCGGGTGTCGCTTCTAACAGCCACTCCCCAGGTTCGCGCTTAAGCGCTATTCTTCCGGAACACACTGGCAGCCAGCCCGAGCAGCAAAAGATTCGCCAGCTCCACCGCAAGGAAGGGCGGCAGATAGCCGTCTTCCCCGAACTTCAGCGCCACTGTGCGCACCTGCCAGTACCCCAGCATCACCAGTAAGCAAATCAGAAGCGAGTTCGATTTTCTTGATCTTGTACGCGTGAGCCCGAAGGCCGTTCCCAGGAGCGCGAAGACCACGCAGGAAAACGCGAAGGAGAAGCGCGTCCACATTTCCATTTTCAACCGGTTGATCTCGCGCAGGTCCTCCGTCGACTTGCCCTCTTTATTGTTCAGCTCGCGGATCTTCCGTCTCAGCTCCGTCACATCCATCGTCATCGGGCGGTCCACGCCCACCACTTTAGCTGTCGGCAGGGCGAGGAAGAGGTCGTAGTTATCGAACTGGATCACCTCCACCATGTTTTGCACGCTGCTCGGGCGGTAGATCTTGCCGTTCCTGAGGTGAAGCGTGACGCCGGGAGTTCCATCGGCGCTGGTCTGCCCCGGCAGGATAATCCCTTGGTGCGCCACCGTGGTGGTGGGGCTTAGATCGTTGCGGGGGTCGTAGATGAACACCCGCTTCAGCTGGTTCCCCTTCGGATCCACCTCGTCGGCGTACAGCATGAGGTCGAAGAAACCCTCCATGAAGGTTCCTTCTTTGAGCGTGGCCATCACCTTGGTGTTACTGATGCGGAATAATTCATAACGGAAATTCCGCGTGCCCCAGGGTGTAAGGTAGGCGTTGATTCCCGAGCCGACGACAAAGAGAGCGAAGCCGGCCGCCATCACGGGAGCGAGAATCTGATTGGGCGAGACTCCTGAGGCGCGCATCGCCATGATCTCCCCGTCGGTGGACAGCCTCCCGATTCCGAGCAATACTGCCAGAAGAAATGCAATCGGGATGGCCGGCTGGAGTAGGCTGAGCGCGAGCGAGCTGAGCAGGTACATCACCCAATATGGGGAGACTTTATGTACCACGAAAAAATCCACCAGCTTGATGATCTGGAACATCAGAAGCACGAAGATAAAAAAAGCCAGCGCGCCGGCGAAGGGCAGGGCGATCTCCGAGAGCAGGTATATGTACAGTGTGCGCGGCGGGCGTTTCACCATCGGGCTTATCTTCTCATATTTTTTTCGCTCTTCCTTTCCCTAAGTTTTTCCCCTTCTGCCGGAGCGGAAGGTGTGTGGAGCAAGATCGGCAACGATCTCGCCTCCCCCGTGACCACCGATGCGCTCACGCCTCTGCTGATCGGCACGGGTCTCTCGGTGACTCTGTTCGCGCTGAAGTCGGAGATCAGCCATCCTTTCCAGCAGTCGATCTCCACCCGCCGCCCGCTCGACGGCCTGGCCAAGCTCGGAGACTGGGGTGGCAAGGTCTATCCCAACTTGATTTATACGGGCTACGCCGCGCTCGCCGGAGCCTTGGGCAGCGAGCGTGGTTATTTGCGGGCGGAGGAGATGGTCGCGGCCACTGCGTATTCCGGCGCCGTCACTTCATTGTTGAAGGTCACCTTTCGCGAGGGACGCCCGAACAATCCCGTCGATAAAAAGAGCATGCCGTCGGGGCACGCCACCACCGCCTTCGCCTTCGCGGGCGTGGTCGGGGCCGAACATCCCTGGTATGTGGCCGTTCCGGCCTATACCTTGGCGACGATCACCGCCTACAGCCGTATCAACGACAACAAGCACTACCTCCACGACGTGGTGGCCGGCGCCACGATCGGCTTGTCGTATGCTCTCGGGGTGTACTACCGGCGCTTGGATAAGGAGAACTCTTACTTCGCTTCGAAGAAGAGCCTGTGGCCCACCTTCAGCCTTTTGCCGGCCGAAAACATGGACGGCGCCGTAATCGGCGCCGCCAAGCTATTTTAGTTTTTGTTTTTCTTAGCGCGAGATCAGCACGGCTGGGTGGCCGTTGAAGTCAAAGCCCTTGGCCGTATAGCCCTTCTGCTTCATCTTTACGAACCACTGCTTGGCGCCGCTCACCACTCGAGCGGCGGTGGAGTCGAACTTCTCGTTCACCGGCGTGTCGATCGGCATGCGGGCCATCAGATACATCGCCTCCTGCTGCTGCACCGGCTCTTCCTTCAAGATGCGCGGACGCACGAAGGTGCTGGCCACCATGCGGCGGGCGAATTCGAGATTGTCGGTGTAGAGATCGTCGAGAGACTGGCGGAAGATCGTCTCCTGCGCGAGGTAGAGCATCTCGGGATCCATCAGGCGCATCTCCATGGGCGGCTTGCTGCCGGGGTTCCAGTCGGCGAGAAAGAGCGCTTTAACCCAGCCGATGCTTTTCTTCTCTCCCGGCGCATGCGGTACCGGAAAGGGATCGATCTCGGTGGGAAGGTTATCCAACCCATAGCCGAAAATGTTCGGCGTGGCCTTCATCGTGCGCCAGAGGTGGGGGAAGAATTCGTTGATCGCGCCGCTGGTGCTGATCGCCGACGTGGCGAAGCTTCCACAGCCGCCACCCTCGAACTTCAGCGGATCGGCGTTCAGTCCGAAGCGCGTAAACGGCTTGTTCTCGTGGGTTAGGAAGTCGTGCAGGAAGTTGAGCATCTGCGCGCACTGCATGGGCTCCACTTCGAACGCCAGGGTGGCGATCGCGCGATTCTTCTCCACGGCGCGGTGGAACACGGAGCGCACGAGCACGGGCGTCTGGATGTGTCCGTCTTTGAAGATCGAAAAGAGACCGGTGAGGCCCCAGCCGCCCTTGGCCATCGCCACCTGCTGGTTCTGCTGCTCGCCGGTGATCGCGGTGTTTCCTTCGAACACCTGTCCGTTCACGTTGCAGTGCCAGCCCATCATCACGTGGCCGATGTCGAGCGAGCCGATGGAGAGCAGGCCGGCGTTGAAGATACTGGTGCGGAAGCCGTTCGGCGTACGCAGGTCGAGCGTGGTGCTCGGTAGGCGGTTGTGGAGCACGATATAGCTTTTGCTGGGATCGATCCGGGCCTTGAGCGGGGCGTACTGCTCATCGAACCAGCCGCGGTTGATTTCCGAAAAGTAGTAATCCACGGTTCCGCGCAGCAGCCCGTCCACGTATCCGGGAGGCACGGAATTGTCGTAGTCTGCGAACGCAGCGGAAGTGAAAAGGGAGAGAAAAATGAGTGCGAACTTTGCCATTGCGAACTCCGTTTCCGGGGGCGAGCTGCGTCCATCTGCAGCTATAGGGAAAAGGTAGCATCCGCGGCTAAATTGTCAATTAAGCAAGCTTTTCTCGGTGAGTCTTACATTGTAGAGTGTTAGCTCTAGTGAAAAAAATGCTATTGCGGCTGCTCACATTTATTCAGGATTTTTTGCCGAGGAATTGCTGGCGAAAAGTAGTCGGCAGAACGCAGATCTCTACCCCGCTTTTTCAGCACTTCCACGGTGAGCTCACGGAGTAAATTTTTCTTATCCCAGAACACCTCTACGTTTTCCTTGGGGATTTTTACTTTGGACACTCCGCTGCCTCCGCCGGCAAGGAAATCGCTTGTGGCCACAAGATAGTTTTTACCCGGGTCCACGGGCTTGCCGTCTACCAGCAGCTCTTTCAGCTCGCAGCCATCGGCGGTAAGGCTGAGGTTTTTCGACCAGGAATAGCTGCCGCCTCCTCCGAACAGGCCTACTTTCACCAGCTCCACCAGCTTGTCTCCCGGCACCTTCATGCGAGCGATCTGGTTGTCGAAAGGATGCACGGCGAAGATGTCTCCATAAGTCACGGGACCAGGTGCGATGTTGTCGCGCAGGCCGCCGCCATTCGCGAGGCCGATCTCGCTACCAGGTAAGGCTTCGAGAGCTACGTCGGCCACCATATTTCCGAGAGCCGACTCCCCGAAGTAGGCGCGGGTGATTTCGTCGGCAGCGGAAATCCCCAGCGGGGTTTCCTTGAGCGCCCGCACCTTCTCGAGCTCCGGTGCGAGCAGGGCAACCGTCGAACGGTCGGGGGTGGCGGTCTCATCGAAAAAACGGGCGGGCGTGGTGGGCCCCTTGGCTTGTTTCAGAAAATAAGGATCACAGGTTTTGCCCACGGGCGAGTCCACCACATCGAGGCAAACCGGAACCATCCCCGAAACTTCGGCTGTTCCGTTTTTCTGCACGCTCGCCCAGCTTACGTATTTTCCGTGGGAGTTCGCCTGGAGGATCACCGTGCCGTTCACGCGCTTGGCGACGCCTTTGTGCGTATGCCCCGCTACGATCACGTTCACCAGGCCCCTGGGCAGATTTTTGGCGAGCTGGATTACCTCGTTGTCTTTTTCCGGGCAGGAGCTGAGATCGTCCTGTGCGTCGAGGCTGTTGTTCGAACAGCCTCCGCCCTCATGCATGGTGAGCACGATCACGTCCACGCGCTCATCCCGGCGCAGGCGCTCGGCCTCGATCTTCAGGGCGGGCATAAGCGGCTCGAATTTCAGGCCATCGAGGTTGAGCGCATTCGTGGTGCCGGGAGTGCCGGGGCTCGCGCCCCCGACTATTCCCACACGGATGCCGCCGATCGAGAGCACGCGCGAGGCTCGCAACCAGGAGGGGATTTTGCCTTGGGCGTCTTTCACGTTCGCGGCCAGAACGGGAAAGCGGGCATCGCGGATGCGCGCCTTCAGAGCGCCGCGGGGGTCGTCGCCCTTCTCTCGGGGCACGGCTTTATCGCCCACGGGTCCGTAATCGAACTCGTGATTTCCGAGAGCGGCGGCGTCGAGACCGAGGGAGTTCATCAGGCGCACCACGGGCGCGCCTTCAAAAAGGTTCGATGCCATGGAGCCTTGAAAAAGATCGCCCCCATCAATCCAGAGCAGGGGGCCGCGGGTGTGCCGCTTCAGTGTTTTTATGTAAAAAGCAAAGGTCGGCCCGCCTCCGATGGTGAGCGTGAGCCCATCGGAGGTTGTGCCGCTCTGTCCCTCGAGCTCTCCATGGAAGTCGGTGGTGGCGATCACGGTGAGGGCCGCAGTCTCAGTGCCTCCGCTGGGCGACCTGTTCCAGGTTTGCACGTTTGTGGCGGCGCAGGCGGCCAGAAGAAAAGAGCAGAGGAGTGAAAGTACGGTTTTCATGGGACCTCCAGCGGCTAGAAAAGCACGGAACGACTGTTAATGCTACAATCCCTCCATGATCTTTGTCGGGAATATGCTGGTGCTTTTTCTATTGTCGTTTTTAGGCGGCCCGGTCTCCGTGGGTGACGATCCCCACGGTCTGATGCAGCTGGTGCAGGACCGCTCGCTCCGCACCTCCCTTCTGGGGGGCCGTTACGGGGACTACAGCTCCGCCCTCGACCGCCGCCTGCTGGGCCAGCTCACCGGCGACCTGAACGCCAATGCGAAAAAGGGCAGAGGAGTGAGCGAGGGAATGGTCACGAACAGCTTGCGCGACGGCTCCCGCGGCGATCTCCTGGATCTTTTTTCCCTGCTGAAAAGCACAATCACAGTGGCCACCTTCGTGACCGAGCTGCAGACCCTGGGGCCGGCCAAGGCGATGGCCGAGGCGCTCCGCTGGGTGGAGGGGGGAGTGATCCGCAGGAGCACCCTTCGGGCAGAGGCCTTCCCTTCCTACTACCAGATCATCGAGCGTCCATACCGCCCCCGCCTCGACCAAAGTGACGAAGATGCCCTCACCCATGACTTCGACCGCGCCCAGCAGGGGATGAATTCCTCTTATTCTCGGCTACTTAGCCGTCTTCAAGAGAGCCTCTTTTAGGTTCTCGGGATTTGTGGCAAAACAGCTGCCATGAAAACCATACTAATTCTCTTTACCCTCTTCCTTTCCACCGCCTCTCTCCGCGCCGATGACCTTGTGATCCGGCCCGAGCCGGCTCAGGCGATCTACAACTGCCACCTCCTGCTCGCCGCTCAGGACATCGAATCCAAGTACAAAGAATGGGATTTCCCAGCCACTTCTGACGGCGGCGCGCATGGCGGCGACGGCCTTTTCTTCAAAGAAGGCAAGCATACCGTGGGCGTGACCGTGGACAAGCAATGGCTTGGCCTGCGCTGGACGCGCGACGACAAGAAGGTTGCCGAGGCCTGGTTTCTCGTGGGCGCCAACGACAAGCCGGAAGCCAAAGTGGGCATCCTCTTCGATCCCGCCTCAGAAAAAGGCGACCAGGTCGCGCTCCGCTGCGACTTGTATAAGCAGAAATAGCTAGGGCTGCGCCGCGCCTCCCATTTCCCCCGCCACTTCGCTGAAATCGAACTCCACCGAGGCGCTGCTGCCTCTGCGCGCTTTCTTTTCCTGCAGTAGTTTCAGGACTCGCGGATCGCTTTGGAGTTCTGCCAGATCATAAACAGTACGTCGGCGTTCGTCGATCGCATTCACGTTCGCCCCTGCCTCGACCAGCATGCGCAGGAAATCGTAGTGGTCGCGGAGCGCGGCCGTGAGCAGGGGCGTTTCGCCTAAGTAGTTTCTCGCTTCAAGCTTGGCGCCATGATGCACGAGCAGTTTGCCCACTTCCGGAAGATTCGACTGGGCCGCCCGGTGCAGGGGTGTATCGAGGCGGCTGTCGCGCATTCCCAGCGAAGCGCCGCGAAGGAGCGAGTTGCTCACGGCCACCACATCGTTGTTGTCGATCGCCTCGAGCAGGCGCTCGGTTTCCCGTTCGAGGGCCAGGAAGAACTCCTGCATGCGGGGGTAGCCGAGGTCCTGGGCGAGCCGGATCGCATTGCGGCCCTCGAAGTCGTTGAGGTGGAGGTCGGCGCCGTTCTTGAGCAGGAAGCGGATCGCCGGCCCGTTCTTGAAATGAATCGCATTGTGCAGGGGAGTGTCGCCGTTCACGTCGCGGTCGTTCACGTCCATATGGGTGAGGGCGACCTTGAGGCAATCCAGAGAGCGGAACTGTACCGCGCCGTGGAGGTCGTAGCGGGTGCAGGGAATGGGCTTTTGCGGCTTGGCCTTTGGGCGAGGGTCGGGAGGGTCCACTGTTAGGGTGTGATCGTCGAGGGAAAGCCCCTCGGCGAGAGCAGGCAGGGATAGGAATAGGGAGAGAAATAAGGGATGCAGGCGCAAAGGGTCCTCCTTCGTGGCCTCCATCAGCTTCCATTATAGCGGCAGCGGGGAGGGGAGTAACCTTCATAAACATTAATTATTTTTAATCGGGGAACCTCGGGGATCTCTTGGGGAAAATGGAACGCCTGGGGGCTAGGCGTCAACGCCTTTGACGTTGGGCGCAAGAGCACTTCTGCCGTGGAAAAATTCCGGCCTCCACGTAGAGTAGAGGGACCCGGAGGAATCCCATGCTCGTACTGCTCGCGGCCCTGCTTGTTTCCCCTCTCTCCCCTGCCTTCACGGTGAAGCAGTTCCACCCTACCGGCCATGTGCGCGGGCCCCGCCAGATTCGCGCCGTCTTCAGCGAGGCGATGGTGCCTTTCGGAGACACCAAAGGGCTCGAGCCCTTTACCGTCAGCTGCTCCACCCAGGGCAAAGGCCTGTGGGAAGACGCGCGCACCTGGATCTACGAGTTCGAAAAAGAGCTTCCCGCAGGGGAGAGCTGCGCCCTCAAGGGAAAGAAGGAGCTCAAGAGCCAGAAAGGAAGCGCCTGGACGGGCAAAACAGAATTCGCCTTCGCCACCGGCGGGCCCGCCGTGCTCCATACCGATCCTTATGCCGGAAACAGCCTCGAGCAGAAGCCCGCGTTCCTTTTGTACCTCGACGGCGAAGTGGATAAGGGGAGTGTCGAGAAGAACGCCTATCTGCTCGTGGAAGGGCTGCAGGAGCGGGTTTCCGTGGAAGTTTTGAGCGACAAGCTGCGCGACCAGATCCTCAAGCGCCCTGGCGGGTATATCTGGCAGGGCTCCGAGGGCGAGGAGGCCGAAGAGAGCGAGGGCGCGAAGAAACCCGTGGCCACGATCGCGATCGAGAGCAGCCGGAACCTTCCTCCGGACGTGAACGTGCGGCTCGTATGGGGCAAAGGCATCCGCTCGCCAAAAGGGCCGGCCACCGACCAAGACCAGCTGCTCAGTTTCCGCACGGAGAAGGACTTCACCGCAACCTTCAGCTGCCTGCGCGAGAACGAAAAAGCCGCCTGCCTGCCGATCAGCGACATGAGCCTGGATTTCAACGCCCCCGTTGCCAGAAAAAAAGCCGAGGGCTGCCTGCTTCGTTTCGGCAAGACTGTGGTGCGCCCCAAGATCGAGGGGAAGGAAGAGAACGTCTCCTTTCTCAAATTTCCCGGCCCGTTTCCGCCGAATGCCTCCTTCATCGTGGAAATTCCCTCAGGCGTAGAAGACGACCGCGGCCGCAAGCTTTCCAATGGCGGGAAGTTCCCGCTTGCCTCGCAGACGGCGGGCTACCCTCCGCTCGCCAAATTCGCGGCGGCCTTCGGGATCTTCGAGGCCGCCGATCCGGTGCTGCCGCTCACGCTGCGGGCGGTGGAGCCCAAACTTGCAGGCTGGAAGCTCGAGGGAACAAAAGTAAAACTCGGCGCCGCGGATCCCGTGGCGGTGATGAACTGGGTTTTCAAGCTGAAGGACCGCCAGCAGAATTATTTCACCTGGAAGGGCGAAAAATCCGTCGACCTGCGCGACCAGCCGCTGCTGGCGAACCAGGGCGGAATGAAGTTCGACCTGCCCAAGCCCGGAGGCAGCGCCACCTTCGAGGTGGTGGGCGTGCCTTTGAAGGAAAAAGGCTTCCACGTGGTTGAAATCGGCAGCCAGCTTCTCGGCAAATCGCTGATCGGCAAGCCCTCGACGATGTATGTGGCAAGCGGTGCGCTTGTAACGAACCTTGCCGTGCACCTCAAATGGGGTCCGGAGGGCAGTCTGGTATGGGTGACCGCGCTCGACAGCGGCAAGCCGGTGAAAGGCGCCCTGCTCAAGGCCGTCGACTGCTCGGGAAAGGTCGTGTGGGCGGGAACCTCGGATGGGAACGGCACCGCGGTGGCGTCTCTGGGCGAGGCGAAGGATTGCAATCCCCAGAGCACCGAGCGTTTCACCAACGGGCTGATGGTGGTGGCCGAGAAGGAGGGCGATTTCAGCTTCGTTCACAGTAACTGGGACGACGGGATTGAAAGCTGGCGCTTCCAGCTGCCCACGGGCGAGCCCGAGGCCGACGAAAACATGGCCCATACGGTACTGGATCGCACTCTATATAGGGCCGGCCAGACCGCGCACATGAAGCATTTCCTGCGCGAACGGTTTCTGCGGGGAATCCGCTACGCCCGGCGCCTGATGCCGAAGAATCTCGTGATCCTCCACTCCAACGGCCGTAAGGTGGTGATCCCGGTGAAGTTCAACGGGGCTGGCGTGGCGGAAAGTGAGTGGAAGATCCCCAAAGAGGCCGAACTCGGCGGCTATACGCTCTATCTTACGGGCCAGAGCGAAAAAGAAGCGAAGGGCCGTGACGGCGAAGAAGACGGCTTCCGCTCCTGGGGCAAGGGAGTGTACGAGAGCGGCAGCTTCCGCGTGGAGGAATTCCGCCTGCCGGTGCTGGCCGGCAGCCTGCAGTGGCCGGAGGGCAATTTGGTGGGCGCGTCTACGGTAAAGGCCGACCTCAACATCCGCTATCTCGCGGGGGGTGGGGCCGCGGGGCTTGCCGTGAAGCTGCGCGGCCGCGCGAACCGTCTCGAGGCCACGAGCTTTCCGGCCTTCGAAGGTTATACCTTCGCCAATGGCGGAGTGAAGACAGGCCGGGTAGCACGTAGCGAGACCCAGGCCAACGAAGAGAAAATTTTCCCCGATCAGCAGATTGTTCTGGATGGCGGCGGCAGCGCCCGGGTCGAAGTCAAAGGGCTGCCGGACTGGGACCAGCCGGCCCGAATCTCTCTCGAGGCGGAGTACCGCGATCCCAATGGCGAAGCTCATGCAGTGGGCCGGAGCACGGTGAACTATCCCGCGTCTGTGCTCGTGGGCATCCGCCCCGATTCCTGGCTCGCGGAAAAAGACAAAGCGAAGTTCCGCGTTGCCGTGGTGAGCCCCGACGGCAAACCCGTGCCCGGCAAGGCGGTGAAGGTGCGCTGGTATGAGCGGCAGGAGTTCTCCCACCGTAAAAGAATCGTGGGCGGCTTCTATGCGTACGAAAACTTCGAAGAGATCGATGAAAAGGGCGAGGCCTGCAGCGGCAAGACCGACAACAACGGCATCCTCCGCTGCGAGAGCAAGGCCCCGGGCCCCGGCAACATGCTGCTGGCCGCAGAGGTGAGCGAAGGCGGGAACAAGAGCCGCGCCCACCAGGACATCTTCATCGCCGGAGCCGATGAATGGTGGTTCAGCCAGGGCAACGACGACCGCATCGATCTCCTGCCCGAGAAAAAATCTTACGAGCCGGGGGAAAACGCCCGCTTCCAGCTGCGTTCGCCCTTCCGCACTGCCACGGCGCTCATTACAGTGGAGCGCGAGGGCGTGGTCGACCGCTATGTGCGCGAGGTGAGCGGGAAAGATCCGGTGGTGGAGCTGCCGATGAAGGCGAGCTACGCGCCCAATGTCTTCGTCTCCGCCTTGCTCGTTCGCGGGCGGGTGGGCGAGCCGCAGGCCACGGCCCTGGTGGATCTGGCGCGTCCGGCCCATAAATTGGGGATCGCCGAAGTGACGGTCGGCTGGAAGGCGCATCGTTTGAATGTGGAGGTGGCCACCGACAAGGCGGAGTACCGCATCCGCGAAAAGGCGAAGGTGAAGGTGAAGGTCTCGCGCGCCATCGACGGCAAGCCCGCCGACAAAGGCGAAGTTCTGCTCGTGGCGGTGGACGAGGCCCTGCTCGAGCTGCTGCCGAATAAAAGCTGGGATCTGCTCGAAGCGATGATGGGCCGGCGCTCGCTCAAGGTGCGCACCTCCACGGCCCAGAGCCAGGTGGTGGGCAAGCGGCATTTCGGGCAAAAGGCCCTGCCGCCCGGCGGGGGAGGCGGGCGCTCCTCCTCGCTGCGGGAAAGTTTCGACAGCCTTCTGTTCTGGAAGGCCACCTTGCCCCTCAATGCGAAGGGCGAGGCTGTGGCGGAGATCCCGCTCAACGATTCGCTCAGCTCTTTCCGAATTGTTGCAGTGGCGAGCGAGGCCGCCGACCGATTCGGCACCGGCAGCCATGTGGTGAGCGCGCGCCAGGACCTGATGCTCTTTTCGGGAGTGTCCCCGCTCGGGCGCCAGGGCGACAAGATCCTGACCGAAGTTACGGTACGCAATGCCAGCGGGAGGAAGCTGGAATCTGAATTGCGCGGGCGCGCAGGAAGCGCCGACCTTCCGGCCCAAAAAATAAGCCTCGCTCCTGGGGAATCGAAGGCCGTGTTCTGGCCGTTCACTCTGCCGATGGAGGGCGAGAGCCTGCCGTACGAGTTTTCCGCCTCGGCCGGGGGCGAGAGCGATGCCCTGAAGGTCACGCAGAAGCTGGAGCCTGCCCTGCGTGAGAGCGTGGTGCAGGCTACCTTGGAGCGTCTGGAAGGCAAGCTCGCCATTCCAGTGGCCATTGCCAAAGACGCCTTGCCCGGGAGGGGCGGAGTCACCGTGAAGGCCGAGAAAACCCTGGCCGCCAACCTGGATCCGGTACGCCGTTATATGAAGGAGTATCCCTTCGACTGCCTGGAGCAAAAAGTTTCCCAGGCTGTGGCTCTGCGCGACCCCAAACTTTGGAAGGCGATCGTGAGCTCCCTTTCCTACTACACCGATGGTGATGGTCTGCTGAAGTATTTTCCGGAAATGCACGAAGGGGACGATGCGCTCACCGCCTATGTGCTCTCGGTGGCGCAGGAGGCGGGCTACTCCTTCCCGGAGCCTGCCCTGCAGAGGCTGATCGGCGGATTGAAGAAATTCGTCTTGGGAAAAAACTCTCCGGGCGGCTTCCGCTATCCCGCGGCGGATCTGGCCATCCGCAAGCTTGCGGCCATGGAGGCCCTGAGCCGCTACCAG
Organism: Bdellovibrionota bacterium; assembly: GCA_036559405.1. Lineage (GTDB taxonomy): Bacteria > Bdellovibrionota > UBA1018 > CAIPTA01 > CAIPTA01 > JAKFYM01. The sequence goes on along the minus strand of DATBTF010000169.1, from coordinate 5,719 downwards.
AGCTTCGATCCAGACATGCTTTCGCTCCTCCAGCTCGAGCCCACGCTCTGGCCCATGAAGGCGCTGCTCGACTGGTACGGGCTGTTGAACCGGGAGCAGAAGATCCCGAACCGGGTGAAATCGCTTACGCAGGCGGAGCAGCAGCTGCGCGCGCGACTGGAATGGCGGGGCACGACCGTTGCTTTCAAGGGTGAGCTCCCGCTCTGGTGGCTGATGTCGTCGGAGGACGAGTCGTCCGTGAGGCTGCTGCTGGCCGCCGCGGGTGGGGAGCATTGGAAGGATGATATCGGCCGGCTGGTGCGAGGCGTGCTCGCGCGCCAACGCCACGGGCGCTGGGATCTTACCACTGCCAACGCCTGGGGCGTGCTGGCGATGGAGCGCTTCTCGGCCAAGCACGAGAAGGAGGCAGTGAGCGGCCTCACATCGGCCACCCTCGACGGCAAAACACAGACGGTGGACTGGAGCAAGCCGGCGCGCTCGATGGATTTCCCTTGGCCGAAAGCCAAGAGCGAGCTCAAGCTCACGCATCAGGGCCAAGGCAAGCCCTGGGCTCTGCTCGAAGCCCGCGCCGCGATCCGGCTGTCGGAGCCGATCTCGAAAGGTTATCGCCTCATTCGCACCGTGATCCCGGTGGAGCAGAAGAGCAAAGGCAAATGGACCCGGGGCGACGTCTACCGCGTGAACCTCAAGATCGAGGCCATGGGCGATATGACCTGGGTGGCGGTGAGCGATCCAATACCCGCTGGAGCGGCGATTCTCGGCAGCGGCTTGGGTGGGGATTCGTCCTCGCTCACCCAGGGAGAGAAGGGGAACTGGGAGGCCACCATCGATCGCGGCTTCTCCGGGCTGCGCGCCTTCTTCCCCTGGATGCCCAAAGGCAGCCACCAGCTGGAATACACCGTGCGCCTCAACACCAGCGGCAGTTTCCAGCTTCCGAACTCGCGGGTGGAGGCGATGTACGCGCCGGAAAGCTATGCGGAAGTGCCCAATGATGCGCTTACTGTGCTGTAGCGTTCTCTTGCTCTTGATTGCGGGCACCGCGCAGGCGGCTTTGCCTTCGTTCATCGAGCTGCGCGCCCGCTACCAGCCTTCCGACGGCCAACTGCTCGACCGCAACGGCCGCCTCCTCCAGGAGCAGCGCCTGCGCTGGCAGGGCCGCTCGCTCGGGTGGACTCCGCTCGCGGCCATGAGTCCCGCTCTGAAGCAGGCCGTGGTGGCCGTGGAAGACCACCGCTTTTTCACCCATAGGGGGGTCGATTCCCTCGCCCTCCTCGGTGCTGCCTGGCAGAACCTCGCGCACGGCACCCGGCGGGGCGCGAGCACCATCACGATGCAGGTGGTGGGCCTGATCGAAGACCACCGCGGGCGCCGTGGCTGGTGGGACAAATACCGCCAGGCGCGCCTGGCTTGGGAGCTCGAGAAAAGCTGGAGCAAGGAGCAGATCCTCGAAGCCTATCTCAATCTGGTAAGCTACCGGGGCGAGCAGGCGGGGGTGGCCGCGGCGGCGCGCGCGCTCTTCGCCAAGGAGCCGCACGGCCTCGACCTGCGGGAGAGCTATCTCCTGGCCGTTCTCCTGCGGGCTCCGGGCAGCAGCGCTGAAACGGCGGCGGCCCGCCTATGCCATTCCCTGGGCGAATGTGACAGCATGAAGGCCTGGGTTCTGGCTACTTTGAGCGCGGCCCATGCCCCGCTTCCCCGCGCGCAGCTCGCACCCCATCTGGCCCGAAAAATTTTCAAGGCAGAGAAGTCGCGGGAAGTGCGCTCCACCCTGGACCTCGGCCTCCAGCAGGCCGCGCTTGACGCTATCCACGACCAGCTGAGCCAGCTGCGTGCCCGGAATGTGCGCGACGCCTCGCTCATCGCTGTGGACAACAGAACCGGCGAGGTGCTCGCCTATGTGGGCAGCTCGGGAGGTTTCAGCGCCTCGCCCGAGGTGGACATGACCCAGAGCCGGCGTCAGGCCGGCTCCACTCTCAAGCCCTTCCTCTACGCCCTCGCCTTCGACCGCAACTACATCCGCCCCGACTCCTGGCTGCTCGACGAGCCGCTCGCCTTGGGCCTCGACCGCGGCTCCTATGAGCCCGACAACTACGACCACAGCTTCCACGGCCCCGTGCGCGCGTCCGAGGCGCTCGCGAGCTCCCTCAACGTGCCGGCCGTGCGGCTGGTGAATCTGGTAGGCGTCGATGCCTTCCAGGGCCTGCTCGACCGGCTCGGTTTCCGCGAGCTGGAAGACGGGGAGCACTACGGCCCCTCGCTCGCACTCGGCACGGCGGACATCACTCTCGCCGATCTGGTGCAGGCCTATATGACCTTGGCAAACGAGGGCGTCTGGCGCCCGCTCGTGTTCAAGAAAACGGAAAAGACTTCGTCGCGCCGCTTGCTCTCCGCCTCCGCCGCGCGTGACGTCAGCGCCATCCTTTCCGACCGGGGCTCGCGCGCGCTCACCTTTGGCTGGGACAGCCTGCTCGCCACCGCCTATCCCGCAGCCGTGAAAACGGGCACGAGCAAAGATATGCGCGACAACTGGTGCATCGGCTTTTCCCGCGACTTCACCGTGGGCGTATGGGTGGGGAATGCCGGAGGCGATCCGATGTGGCAGGTGAGCGGGATCACGGGCGCGGCCCCGGTCTGGCGCGCTCTCATGGACCGCTTGCACGAAGGGCGGCGGCCGAAGGCCTTTGCCAGTCTACCGCCTGCCTCTGCTGGCTTCGTGCCTCCGGGATTTCACCGTATCCTTTATCCGGCTGCCGGCTCCGTGCTTGCCCTTGACCCGGACATTCCGGATGCCCGCCAGCGTGTGGTTCTGGAGGCCGAGGGAGGCGGGAACTTCTGGCTGGACGGGGAGAAGCTCGCGAGCAGCGTTTGGCGTCCCGTGAAGGGAAAGCACCGTCTTCGTCTGGCCGACACTTCAGGGGCCAGCCTGGATGAGGTAAGCTTCGAGGTAAGATGAAACGGCCTGATCCCCAGAAATTTGCGGTGGCTTCCGTCTTTGCGCTGATCGCCTTCGTGTCTGCTGCTTTTGTGTACGAACACCGCGACTTTTTTTTCGAATGGGACTGGGCCAAGTCCCGCGGAGACTTTGTGGAAAGCGTGGACCCCAAGCTCGTGGCAGCTGCCCGTGACTTTCAGGAAGAGCGCACCGGCGATCTTGCCTGCGTGGCCAAGGCCGTTGGCCACGACGACAAATTCGTCTATCTGGGTATCGGCTGCGTGGAGAAAGACGGAATGTTTCATGCGGCGAGGGTGCGGCATTCGGACGGCCATATTGTTGAGATCGAGCAACCCAAGGCCGGCAATTACGAAAACGGCCTGAGAAGGATCTTCCCCCGCCCGGCCTTTGAGAAAATGCGCTACGGATTTTCCGTGCGCGAATTCCAGCGGTTGGCCCTGGCCCGGATGGCCGAACGTCCACAGCCCCCCGCTGACGCGATGGATAAACCCTAAGCGCAAAGCTGTCCGAACCGCTTGGGATTTTTTCTAATTCCTGTATTATTCGATTAAAGCACATTTCATTTTGGGAGATTACCGACATGAACCTTCCTTACTTCTCTACCGACGGCGTTCTCTTCCTCCTCCGCTGGCTCCATATCTACGCTGGCGTCATCTGGATCGGCACCCTCTACTATTTCAACTTCATGCAGGGCGCATTCATGAAGGAAGCCGCGGCCCCTGCCAAGCCGGAAGTGCTCGGCAAGCTCCTGCCGCGCGCGATGTGGTGGTTTCGTTGGGCGGCCTTCTGGACGATGGCCACCGGGCTCGTGATCATCGGACACAAGGCGCATGCCTTCGGCGGCTTCAATAACTTCTGGGGCATTCCGATCGGAACGGGCGCGCTGATGGGCCTCATCATGGGCTCGAACGTATGGTTCGTGATCCATCCGGCGCAGAAGCTGGTGATTGCCAACGCCCAGCAGACGGCAACCGGCGGCCAGGCGCTTCCGGGAGTTCCGGAAGCCGCGGCCCGCGCCTTGCTGGCCTCGCGCACGAATACTCTCCTTTCCGTGCCCATGCTCTTTTTCATGGCTGCTGCGAGCCACCTGGCCGTGCCCGTGAGCGAGACCTCTCACTTCGGGCTGTACTGGAGTCTGGTCTTCGCCATTCTGGCCGTGATCGAGGGCAATGGTTTGAAGGGCAAGCTCGGGCCGATCGAAACCGTGAAGGGTGTGATCACCTCCGGATTCGTGCTCACCCTGGTGTTCGTGGGCCTGATGGCGGCGGTGCTTTAAGCCCCAGGCTGTGCGGCACTTTGGGGCCATGGCTTCCATTCCCTCCGAGCTAGCATCTTGGAGAGGAGGAACCCATGGCCTTTCATCTTCCCATTCTCCCTTTTGACCCCAACTCTCTCGCCCCCCACATCTCCGCCGAAACTTTGAGCTTCCACTACAACAAGCACCATAAGAGCTATGTGGAACGGACCAATCGGCTGCTCCAGCGAACCTTTCTCAAGGATTCCAGCCTGGAGGAGGTGGTGCGGGAGTCGAGCGGGGACCTCTTCAACAATAGCGCGCAGGCCTGGAATCACACCTTCTACTGGCATTGCCTGAGCCCGCGGACTGTGGACCACAAGCCTTCGAGTGAGCTCACGAGCGCCATCAAATCCGGATTTGGCAGCAAAGAGGAGCTGGTCGGGAAACTTTTGGAGCGCGCGGAAGAGAACTTCGGCTCCGGCTGGACCTGGCTGGTGCGGGACTGGGAGGGCGAGCTGAGCCTTCTCAACACTAGCAACGCCGCGACCCCGCTTACGGGCACCTACGTGCCATTGCTGGCGATCGATATCTGGGAGCACGCCTACTATATCGACTATCGCAACGACCGGAGCAAATACCTCGAGGCCATCCGGGCTTTGCTGAACTGGAAATTCGCCTCTCAATGCTTCGACGTGGATGGTGCGTTCAACGCGACCCGCGAGATGAGCGGAAGAAGAGCGGCGTAAGCATTGGATATACGCGCGGCGTCGTGCGCAAGCGGTCCGCCTGCTTCATGCTGTAAGGATGAAAAAACTTCTAGTCCTACTCGTGGCCCTTCCTCTCTTCAGCTGCTCGCATGGAGCTCCCGCCAATAAATCTGAGGAGGATGCCGCGATCGCGCGAATGTCGGAAAACGAGGTGGGAAACCAGCTGGAAGCCGTAAAGCAGCAGATGGGTGAGCTGATGGACCGTCTCCATACCGCCGAAGCGCGCCGCGACCAGTTCCGTAACCAAATGAGCTCCGACGCCAATAAAGCCAGCGCCTATGAAGGAGCCGAAGCGGAAGTGGAAGCCCTCGAAGGCAAACGGGGTGCACTGATGCACCGGCAGCACCGGCTCGAGGCCCGTGCGCGCGAGATCCAAGGCACCAAGTAGGTCCTAGAACTTCAGATCCCTTACCCAGTGGCAGGTGTAGCCGCCGGGATGCTTTTGCAGATAGTCCTGGTGGTAGTCTTCGGCGGGATAGAATTTTCCCGCAGCCACGATTTCAGTGACCACGGGTTTTTTCCAGGCGCCGCTCGTTTCCAGCGCCCCTTTCACTTTTTCCGCCGTCTTCCGCTGCTCGTCGCTGTGGACGAAGATCGCGGAACGATATTGGGAGCCTTTGTCGTTTCCCTGCTGGTTCTTGGTGGTGGGATCGTGAATGGTGAAAAAGAAGTGAAGCAGCTTTTCGTAGGATGTTTTGCTGGGATCAAACTCCACCTCGATGGATTCCGCATGGCCCGTTAGCCCGGTTTTTACCACTTCAT
>DATBTF010000168.1:0-4056 GCA_036559405.1 Bdellovibrionota bacterium | reverse complement strand
CCGAGGCAGTACGGGAAGAGGGTGGCGTATTTCGAAGCTCATGAGAAGCTCGAGCGCGCGGCCTTGGGACTCCGTAAAGAGGGGTTTCCCGTGGAGCTTCTCCGCGACGTTTTCTCCGGAATCAAGGAAAGCGTCTATCGCGATGCCGACAGCCAGCTCTATTCCGAAGGCAAGCTTGTTCTGGCGGCCAAAGTCGTGGAGCTCATCACGCCCACTCTGAAAAAGATGGCTCCCTGCCGCTAGCGCGGCCTGAGCACCATCTCCCCTCATGCCGTCCGTGCCCGCAGAACCACTTTACGGATATGGGCCGGGCGAAGCCGGGCCACCATACCTTTCGAGCGGTTTCGCAGATGGCGTACAGCTTTGTGGGCGTGGCTCATCGTCCGGTGCCGCGCCTTCACTCCTTTTTCCAGCAGACGGGCTCTCCGTCCTCGACCAAGCATAGGATCGAGGAGAAACATCAAGCCGGCTCCGAGCATCGTGCCCGTAACCAGCGTGCTGAACAGCCACCGTCCCAGAAGATTTCGTTGGCTTGCCATGGCTTCCTCCTTTTTCAGGCGATCTGATGCCGCGGCTCAGAGACTTTTTCCAGCACCTCCGAGGGCAGCTCTTCGCTTCCGCCGCGTAACGACAGGTCGCCGAGAGAGACGATGCCGACGAGGCGTTTGTCTTTGTTCAGAACCACCAACCGGCGGATCTGCCGCACTTCCATCACTCTGGCCGCTTCGCCGATATCCTGGTCTTCGAAGCAGTAGACGATGGGAGAGGTCATCACATCGCGCGCCCTGGTGGAATTGGGGTCGCGGCCTTCGGCGAGTGCCTTTGTCACCATGTCGCGGTCCGTGACCATTCCCACGAGGCGGTCGTTGTGGCAAATCGGAACCGCGCCGCAGTCGATCTCCTTCATTTTCGCCGCAACCGCGCGGAGGCTGGACTCGGGATCCAGGCACTGGGCGTTTTGGGTCATTACGTCTCTCAGAATTTTCACGGGGCACCCCTTTCTGTTGTTGCTCGCAATAAAGAGAGAAAGGATGCAGGCCAGGTGCCTGGGAAAGGGGGCTGGGGCGTATTGGATGCCGAAGCGATTTAAGGCATTTGAAATTCAATAATATTCATTATTTGTACTGAATTTAATATGAGCAAATTGCTCAAGAAATGAGATCGGCTGGCCGAAAAGAATAAGACACCTTGGGGGGCCAATCACTTGGGCCAGCAGCGCGTTTCATCCATCCTTTTTATATCTCTGTTATTGTTTAGCCTTGGCGAGGCTCAGGCGATTGCCCGTTACAATCGTTCGGGAGGCGGCTGGTGGGCCTGCAGAGAGAGAATAGTCAATACCTTCAAGTGCGGACAAGAGCTGGTGAACGTTGAAGAACAAAATGCTGATTTAAAGGAGCTCTGCAAACGAGTGCAGGAGAGGGCGAAGCAGGCAGGAGGAGGTAACTCAGCGCAGTCCCCGTCTGGCCATCGTGGGCGTCCTGAGCGGGTAAAGATGTGGGCGGAAAACTGCGAGTATCCCAATATCGAAAAATTCAAGCCGATCTATTGCAAGATTTATGAAGATAAGTGCGCCCCCCCCGTTCCAGGCAGCGGCCCAGGCGACTCCACCGGCAAGGGAAGCGGCAGCACCGCCGAGGGTGATGCCAAACCCACGGAGGGAAATCCCACCGATGTGGCCGGAGCCGATCCCAGTCAAAGCGGCCAGGTAGGCGACGCCAAAGACACCCAGGGCAAGAGCGCTTCGGATATGGAGAGAGACAGCAACGCGCTCAATAAGGGCTCCCAGGACGCCAACCAGATGAGCAAAGACGCACTGGGCGGCGTGCAAGATTACATGGACGAGTGGAAGCAAAATCTTTCGACCATTACCTCTGATGAGGAGTATCGCGACGAGCTGCAGGCTTACCAGAACGACTCGAACCTCGTGCAGCAGGCGCGTTCCGCCGTGGGTGGTAAGGGAAATTTCACCCAATCTCAGGCGAACTCCGCTCAAGACCAATATGTGCGTGAAGGCCTGAACTCCGTGGTGCTGACCAAGGCGATGGGGCAAGGCATGGCAGGAGACTCCCGCGATATGGCGATGGGCGCGGCGGCGGCACGCAAGCTGGAAAAAACTTCGGGCGAGCGCCTGGACAATCTCGGTGCCAAAGGTCCTGCGGATGTGTATTCGTTCCAGCCCAAGGAATCCACCGGGCCTAAAGGTGATTTCTACGTGGAGGATTCCACGCTCAGCTCTGGTGATGGAACGCAGAAAGTGAAAAAGATTTCTTTGAAAAAGGGCGGAAAAGTCGACGTGGTGAAATCCAAGTCGGACCTGGCGGTGAACGGAAAATCCGACGGGGCCGGCGGCTCTGGAAGCGGGAAAAAAGAGGGCGGAGATAAGGCCTCGAAAGCCTCCGGCCTGGCGATCGCCGCAACCGATGCGGACGCTCCTTCGGGTGCCGCCGCCGGCAAGGGAAGCCGTTCCCATATCGACGCTCTTCGCGACAACCTCCGCAAGCAGATGGCCGGAGGGAAGGGCGTTGGAGCGGACGGCAAGCCCGCTAAGGGCGCTGATAAGGACGCGCTGGATGGAACTAATTTTGAGAAGAGCCTGAACCCCACCATGCTTGGCGAAGTTTCGCGGGATGGACGCCTTCTTTCCGAATCGGGCTCGGCACCGTCGGGGGCGGGAGGATTTTCCCTCGGCAGCGGTGATGCCTCCTCCGAACTAAACAAGCTCGTAGGTGAGGGACGTGGTCTGGCTTCAGATCAGTGGAACGGCTTGCTCGGAATCGAGTCGAAAAGCCTCTTTGATCGCGTGCGCCATGCGCATCGCTCTTGTCTGGAAAAGCACTGCCTCTAGAAAAAAATAGCGAAACTTGGTTGTCATCGAATTCTTGTGCGGGTTGCCATTGCGCAAACAGGTAAGGGATTTTCCCCTCGGGGAGAGGGAATAGAGATACCATGAAGTATCGGTGCCTCTATGCCCCTATCCCATCAAGAGCAAAAGGCTATTCTGCAGAAATATATAGAGGCGATGCCTACGTTTTCGCCCGCGACTACGAAAATTCTTCAGCTCTCCCAAACCCTCACTGCCTCTCCCAACGAAATCGTAGCTGCCATCCGCCTTGACCCCGTCCTTACGGGTAAGGTGCTGCAGCTGGTGAACTCCGCCTATTTCAGCCTGGCCCAGAAAATCACCAGCTTGAACCGAGCTCTGGTTTATCTGGGCATCAACACCATCAAGAACCTCGCGCTCAGTACGGCAGTGATGCAGGCCTTTGAAACCAAGAATAAAGAGCTGGCCGATCTGATCCGACCGAGCTGGCGGCATTCCCTGGCCACGGCTGTATGCACGAAAAACATCGCGAGGGCCGCGAATGTTCCCGCCAATGAAGTGGAAGAGTATTTCATTGCCGGCCTGTTGCACGATCTGGGGCAGATCACGATGATTCAGGCTTTTTTCACGACCGATCCCCACAACGGACGGTTGACTCTCGAGGAAGAGAAAGCCCGCTACGGAGTGAGCCATAACGAGGTGGGCGCGGACACCCTGCGAAGATGGAAGTTCTCCGATGAGTGGATCGAAGCCGTGGCCAATTACTGCAGTCCCAAGACTGGCAATAAGCTTTCCTATTTTATTCACATTGCCGACGCCATGACCTACCGCCTTCAGCTCAACGGCGATGGTGAAGCGGGCGCACCTCGCGACATCATTCCCGATGCCTGGAGCGTAGTTGGTCTTTCCGAAGAGCAGGTGCTTGCAGAACTCGAAAGTGCCCATGAGCAGATCGAAAAGGCCGAAATATTCCTCAATATCGCCAGCAGCAAGGAGAAAGTGGTGGAGCAAACATGAGAATCAAGTTCTGGGGTGTACGCGGTTCCATTCCCACTCCTGGCGCGGAGTTCGCCACCTACGGAGGAAATACTTCCTGCATCGAGATGGAGGATGACGGCGGGAATGTTTTTGTCTTCGATGCTGGCACGGGCATCCGGCCCCTCGGCATGGATCTCGCGAAGCGCAAGGTGAACAACATCCATCTCTTTATCACCCATACCCATTGGGACCATATC
>DATBTF010000167.1:0-8285 GCA_036559405.1 Bdellovibrionota bacterium | reverse complement strand
CCTGCTCCGGGGCGACAAAGTGAAGATCACCGTGATGTTTCGCGGCCGGGAAGTGGCTTATGCCCAGCAAGGCCAGGAAATGCTCCGTCGGATCATCAAATCGGTGGAAGAATACGCTTCCCCGGAAAGCTATCCTAAGCTCGAAGGCAGACGGATGATCATGGTGCTGGGACCCTCCCGGAACTTCGAAAACTATAAGAAAACCCCGGCTTTGGTGAATGAAGCGGAGTTTTTAGCCTCGATCGCGCCTAAACCGCGCCCGACGCCCCAGGAAGCTCCGGCGGCCACCCCCCCGGCCGCTACCGCTCCCGAAGCCACGGCCACGGCCCCGGCCGCCGCTACGGCTACGCCCGAGACCCCTAAGGCTTAAAATTTAGAAAGCCTACTGCTTTCCAACATTTGCAAAAGCCCTCGTTTAGGCTATAAACGGGGGCTTCCACAGGAGTTTTTTATGCCCAAGCAAAAGACGAAGTCTGCCGCGAAGAAGCGCTTCAAGATCACTGGAACTGGAAACATCAAGTTTCAGCATGCCGGCCGTCGCCACAATCTGGGTGGCAAGAGCCGCAAAGGAAAGCGTCAATCGCGTGGCCTCGCTACCATTCACGTAACCGATCACGAGCGCGTGATCCGTGGCCTGCCCAACGGCGGCGGAATTTAATTTTCAGTTTTTAGGAGAGTCGTATGCCGAGAGCAAAACGGGGCACAAAAGCCCGCCATCGTAGGAAAAAAGTTTTTAAGGAAACCGAAGGTTTCTTCATTGGCCGCAACAACCAGTACGCCCGTGCTGTGGAAACTCTCCACCGCGGTTGGAAGTATGCGTTCCGTGACCGTCGCGCGAGGAAGCGTAACTTTCGTAATCTCTGGATCACCCGCATCGGCGCGGCCGCTGCTCAGAACGGCACCAGCTACAGCCGGCTGATCAACGCCCTGCAAGTGGCCAAGATCCAGCTCGATCGCAAAATCCTTTCGGACATCGCGATCACGGATCCCTCCACGTTTACGGCGGTGGTGAAAAAGGCCTCCGCTGCGATGACGAAATAAAAGACTCTAGAAAATTTCGTTGGTAATCTAAGGGAGGCTCATTTGAGCCTCCTTTGTTTTTTGGGATGAAATGAGCAATATCACCGACAAATTGAATGCGCTGAAGGCGGACTTTGAAGCCGGCCTGCCCAAGGTTCCCACGGTCGAAGAGCTGCTTTCCTTTAAGGCGAAGTTCCTCGGCAAGAGCGGCGCGCTTTCGGAAGTGCTCAAGGGCCTAAAAGATGTTTCTGCCGCGGACCGCCCCAAGATTGGCGGCCTCGCCAACCAGTTGCGGGATGCGTTCGACGCCGCTGTTTCTGGTCGGATGCGCGAGTTCGAAAATCAAGAGATCGAGAAGAAGCTTGGCTCCGAAAAAATCGATGTAACTCTGCCCGGCCGCCGCAAGCATATCGGGGGCGTGCACCCTCTGATGCAAACCCAGGATCGCATCATCGACATCTTTACTAGATTAGGGTTTGCCCTGATCACGGGACCCGAGGTGGAGACGGATTTCTGCAACTTCGAAGCGCTCAACGTTCCCGCCGACCATCCCGCACGGGACATGCAGGATACCTTGTACCTGCGGGGGGGAAACCTTCTGCGCACGCAAACCTCCGCCATGCAGATCCGCGCGATGCTGGCGCAAAAGCCGCCCCTGCGCTTCGTGATGGCGGGCGCTGTCTATCGTTCCGAATCCGTGGACGCCACCCACTCCGCCATGTTCCACCAGCTGGAGTGCCTCTGTGTGGACAAGAACATCACGATGGAGAACCTCAAGGGCACGCTCGAATTCTTTGCCAAGGAGATGTTCGGATCTAAGACTAAAATCCGCCTGCGTGGCTCCTATTTCCCGTTCACGGAGCCGAGCGTGGAAGTGGACTGCTCCTGCGTATTCTGCAAAGGTAACGGCTGCAAGGTCTGCAAACAAAGCGGCTGGATCGAGATCCTGGGCGCAGGCATGGTGAACCCGGTGGTGTTCGAAAAATGCGGCTATCCCGCGGGCGAATACACCGGCTTTGCCCTGGGCATGGGCATCGAACGGATCGCCATGCTCGTGCACGATATTCACGATCTGCGGTTGTTCTATGAGAACGACCTACGTTTCCTGGGGCAGTTCCTGTGAAGATTTCCTACCAGTGGCTGAAAGACTATCTGACCCTGCCGCCCGAGGCGACGCCCGAAGAGGTGGCCAAGCGTCTTACGTTCGCGGGCCTGGAAGTGGAAGGAGTCACCCATCTCGCCAAGGGCCTGGGCCAGGTGGTGGTGGGGCAGATCCTCGAGCGAAATAAGCATCCGAATGCGGATCGTCTGTCGCTCACCAAGATTGACGTGGGCACGGGCACTCCTTTGTCCATTGTTTGCGGCGCCCAGAACATCGCGGCGGGGCAGAAGATTCCGGTGGCCTTGATCGGCGCGAGTCTGCCCAATGGCCTGGTGATCAAGGCCGCGGAAATCCGCAAAGTTCCCTCCCAGGGCATGCTCTGCAGCCTGGATGAGCTGGTGCTGCCGAAAGAGTGGCAGGCCGAGGATGGGATTTTTCTGTTGGATCCGAAGGCGAAGATCGGCACTCCCTTTGCCGAGTACCTCGGCCGCAACGACCATATTTTGGAAGTGAACGTGACTGCCAATCGCGGGGACGTGCTTTCGCATTTCGGGATGGCGCGCGAGGTGGCCGCCTTGTTCGGTCTTTCGGCCAAGTTGCCGGAGCCCAAGGTTGCCGAGCAGGCTGGTGGAGTGGTTGCGTCCATCGTGAATAAGGCCGGCAAAGAGCTTTGCCCGCGCTACTTCGGCCGGCTGATCGAGGGCGTGAAGATCGCTCCTTCGCCGGACTGGCTCAAGAAAAAAATTGAAGGCATTGGGCTGCGTTCGATCAATAACGTGGTGGATGTGACCGCCTTCGTGATGTTCGAGATGGGCCAGCCGCTGCACGCCTTCGACGCCGACAAGCTCAAGGGCAAGGACGACAAGATTGCGGTGACGGTGCGTACCTCCAAGAAGGGCGAAAAATTCCGCACTCTGGCCGACAAAGAGGTCGAGCTCGAAGAGGGTGAGTTGTTGATCGCCGCCGGGAAAGACGAGCATGGCGTGGCCCTCGCCGGCGTGATGGGCGGTTTGAACTCCGAGGTCGACGATAAAACCGTGAACGTCTTTCTGGAGAGCGCGGAATTCCACCCGACACGGGTCAGAAAGACGGGACGTCGGCTGGCATTGCTGACGGACGCCGGCTACCGCTTCGAGCGGGGTGTGGACTCCGGCCGGGTCGAGTGGGCGGCCCAGCGTGCAACGGATCTGATCTTGCAGGTGGCGGGCGGCAAGGCCCGCAAAATGGTTTGCTCTGAGGGCTCTTCCGACCTTGAGCCCATGGCACAGCTGCGGCTGCGTCTAGCCGACATCCAGAAGGTGCTGGGCAAGGCACCTGAGGTGCTGAAGGTGATCCAGATCCTGCGCGGCCTGCAGATCCCTTGCGAGGCGGCGGCGGGTGAGCAGGGCACGGTGAACGTGCAGGCGCCCCGCTGGCGCAAAGACATCAAGCGCACCGTGGACCTTGTCGAGGAAATCGCCCGCATCTGGGGCTTCGAGAATCTCGAGAGCACGCTGCCTTTGGGCGGAGTGGGGGAGACCGAGGTCGTCGAGTCGCGGCGCCGGGCTTACTTCCAGGTGAGGCGGATCCGAAGGCATCTGGCTTCCCTGGGCTTCTTCGAGGCGCTGAACTACGGGTTCACCTCGCCGGAAATCCTGGCCAAGATCCATAGCGAAGAAGAGCTGAAGAAGGCCGTACACGTGGCGAATCCCGTGACCGCCGACCATTCGATGATGAAGCCTTCGCTCTTGTCGGGATTGCTGGTGAACCTCGCGCATAATCTGGCGCACGGGCGCAAAGACATCCGCCTCTTCGAGGGCCGGCGCGTTTTCAAGAGGGCCGGCGTTCCCTTACAGAGAGACGCAAGGTTGGAAACCGGCGTGGAAGAGGACGTGAACCTCGCGCTGCTGATGACGGGCGCCGAGGTGGACGAGTTCTGGCAAGGCAAGGCAGCGCCCGTGGATTTCTACTCTCTCAAGGGCACCTTGGAGTCCTTGTTCGAGCTTTTGGGCACCGTAAGCGTGCAGTTCCAGCCGGGCAGCGAAAAGAGCTTCCTCCATCCTGGGCAAAGTGCGACTTTGGTCGCGCAGAATAAACCCATCGGTTCTTTTGGGCGGCTGCATCCCCGCGTGGAAAAAAACTTCGAGCTGGGCCAGGACGTCTACTTCGCCGAGCTTCGTCTCGATGCGTTGCTTTCCAACGAGCGCAAGATCTACACCTTCAGCGAGTTCAGTCATTTCCCCGAAGTGGAGCGGGATTTTTCCGTACTGGTGAAGGAGAGCGTGAACGCGCAGATGATTCGTCAGCTCGTCACGAAAACGGCCAAACCCTTGATTCAGGACTTCCAGTTTTTCGATGTCTACAAGGGCTCGCGCGTGCCCGAGGGCCACGTGAGTTACGCTTTCCGTGTGGTGCTGGGCGCCATGGATCACACGCTAACGGATGCGGAAATCACGGTAGCGCAGGAAAAAATCATGAAAGAGCTCGAAAAAGAGTTCCAGGCGAAGTTCGCCGGCCTCTCCTAAGAAAAACCCAATAAAAAAGCTGGGTTCGGTATTGCTCCTTTTAATTCCATTGTTTAGCCTATTCTTATCCATCCTAATTGGGAGTTGGGGGAAGCATGACAAAGGCTGAGTTGATTGAAGCGGTATATAGCAAGGTAGGGATTTCTAAGAAGGAATCCGCCGATCTCGTCGAGCTGATCTTCGACACGATGAAAGACACCCTCTCGAAGGGCGAGAAGATCAAGATCTCGGGCTTCGGAAATTTCGTGGTGCGTGAGAAACGCTCACGGATGGGGCGCAACCCCCAGACCGGTGAGTCGATGGAAATTTCCGCCCGCCGCGTGCTGACCTTCCGTCCGTCGCAGGTGCTCAAGAACGACCTGAACGGAACCGAAGGCGGCGAAGATGATGACGGTGGTGACGATGACGAATGAGATTCTGCCGTTAACCGGAACGGTTACGAGCAAAGAGATAGAAGCGATCTCTACAGAGTCTTTGAATGCCGTGATCGCCGCGGCGAATGCCGGCGATGAAAAAATCCCCTTAATTCCCGACAGAATGTACTTCCGCATCGGCGACGTAGCCGAAATCGCCGGAGTGCAGCCTTATGTGCTGCGTTTCTGGGAGAAGGAGTTCGACTTCCTCGCTCCCGTGAAGAACGCTGCCGGGCAACGCCTGTACCGCAAGGGCGATGTAGAATCGGTTCTGCTCATCAAGAAGCTGCTCTACCTCGAGCGCTATTCCATTGAAGGCGCCAAGAAGCGCATCAAGGAACTGCGCAAGCAGGGCGGCCTCGGTAGCGCCAAGCGCGAACGCGGTGCTCTCGATGATCTCAAAATCGAGGCGATCCGCGCCGCGAAAGAAGAGCTGCGCGCCCTGATTGATCTGGTGAGCTGAGCTCAGTAGCCCGAAAAAACAGCCGTCCAGCCGTAGATCTCGTGCGCCGCCTTGGTGGCCTCGCGGCCGTCGCCCGACCGCAGATTGCGGAAAACCCTGTCGATGTCCTCTTTGGTCTTGCCGGCTCGCAGGAGCGCGACCCTGACCTGCGGGTTGTCCGTCACCCGGAAGATTTTTGCGAGAAGAAGGGGATGCCGCTTGATGATCCCCCGGGCGAACTGGGCCAGGATCCAGTCGAGGTCTTTCCGCAGCTTCAGGAACTCCACGGCGTCGCCCACGGTGGCGCCGTCTCCCTGCTCCTGGGGATTGGCGTGGACGAGGCTGAGCACTTTCTCTTTGCTGTCCTCGTATTTCTCCACGGAATCATTCACGGACATATAGTACATGCCAGCCGCGCTCCAGGAGGCGATCTGGCCCGTGAAGGAGGCGGCTATCGCCGCGGTGGTGAGAGCCTCGGAGACGGCTGCTGGCATCATGCTGAGGCCCGCTGCGGTGGAGAACCCCCAGCCAACGAACGGAAGCAGAATGGCTGCCGTAGTTAGCCCCTTGTTCACCCCTTTCCTCGCCTTTTCCAGATCGCGCACATAGTGAACCAGCGATGTGGCCGTGCCGCAGTCGGCATTATTTTCCAGCAGGGATTCCATCAGTACGGGAGAAAAAGCCATCAGATCCAGGCGGCGGTTGATCGCCTGCTGCGTGCTCTCGGGGCCGAAGTCCACGCCGACTCCGCTCTTGAAGTGTTTGTCGAGGATCATGTCCTTCGTTTTGGCGGCCTGATTTTCACCGTTTTTCAGAACGGCCTCAATTGCGGTGGCCAGCTCTTTATCGCTCGGGGTATCGGTGGACAAAAAGAGCACGAACGGGGCCGCACCCACGATTTGCGCCAGCTCCGCCGAGCGTTTCGCGAAGCGCGCCATGTGGAACTGCGATTTTCGTGAGTTGAGGCTCGGGCAGGTGTCTAGGTTTTTGATGTCGATCTTCCGGAAGTTGCAACTGAGGTCCAGGAACCAGGGGGCGAGCTCCTGATTGTACTCCTGGGTGCGCAGGTTGAACTCGGCCTGAGTGCGTTCGTCGCCTACCCCCACTGCTTTGATCAGCTCAGCGATCTTTTCTTTATGGCGCGCGTCGATTTCCTCGCGCTTGCTTTGGTTGGCGAGCACCGCATCGCCATAGGCTTTTTTTACGCCGGCGGTGTCTGCTTTCTCGATCTGCCCCGCCAAAGCCTTTTCTTCGTCGGAAAGCTTGCGCAACTCGGCCGGGAAACCGAAGCCGAACTGCCCCTTCATATCCGACAGCATCCAGGCCGGAGTGTCGAAGAGCGACTGGGTCAAAGCTCCATGCTGGCGCACCAATTCGTTGGCCACGCGGAACTTGGGGCCCTGGCTTTCGGCGAGGTCACGCAGCCCCTGGAGGAGAACTTCGCAGGACACAAATTCGGGAATGGCTTTTTTAACCTTTTCCTTCTGCTCCTGGATCCAGCTGTCTTCGTGGCGGGCGCAGTGGAGCATGGCTTCGCTGATGGAGTTGTTCTGCTCAATTTTCTCCAGCGCGCGCGTTCCCAGCCTTTTCAGGAAATCGGCGGCCTCAGTCCCATAGGGAGACTCGGAACGGTCGAGGAACTTCGCCTTCACGGCATTGAACCATCCCTCGTTGGGCAGCACTTCCAGGGACAGGCTGTCTTTGCACTCGGTGTTCAGGCTATCCAGAAGCGCTTTATGTTTCTCGTATTCCTGAGCGGCGACGAAAAAATGCTTTTCACAGACAGGGCCGAACGGATTGGCCTCGAACGCAATGCCCTCCATCCCTGTTGCCGCTACCCCAAGGGCTGGCAGGGAAAGAAAAAAGAAGAAAAAGGCATGGAGGCGCATGGCTTCTCTTCGGCAATCTTGCTGAAAGGAAAAAGCTTTCCCGTGATTTTACACGGTAACGTTGGCGAATTTAGTCTTTGCTCGGAAAACCGGGAGCGGCCAGCGATCCCTGCAGCCGCAGCCCATAAAATCCGTCGGGCTTTCTGGTGGCCATGCTGTCGAGCATGGCGGTGATGCCAGGTACAGCGGCGATGATCGCGCCCGACGGTTTGATGAGGAGATGCAGGTCGTAACGGGTGTTGGGAGTCACGTCGGAAAGGGTGATGCTGCCATTCGGGATCTGCAGCTCAAGGTCTTTGCCGGGGCTCCCCAGCTTGAACTTGGTGATCTTTACCTGACCTCGGCTCACGCTGCCCTGGATGTCGAGTTCGCCCAGATTCAGGATCGGGAGGGCGATGGGTAGCTGGAACATGGACGGGTCGATGGCAACATTTTTCCCCTGCACGGAGATTTCCCCGTCGGCCAGGGAGGCGCGCTGGGAGGGCAGGAGGATCTGGATGAAAAGATTGGTGATGTTCCCTTTGAGGTCGGATCCCGTTGGGTTCAGGGGGAGGAATTTGGCGAGATCCGCGTTCGCGGTTTCCACCCGCAGCTTCACGTCGCTTCCGGCGGCGAAGTAGCCATGAAAGTTCGCCTTATAGGCCTCGGCCCTGAAGGAGCCGCCAAAGGCCGGGGGGCCTCCGAGCGGCAGGAGCGAAAAGGGGTTGGGGTACACCCGGAACTCTTCCACGGCCAGGGCCGGCCCGGCGCCCGGGAACTTCGGGTCCAAGTTCAGCTTTTCCACTTTCAGATGGGGAAAAGGGAAAAAGCCCAGGCGAATGGTCTCCGCCTGCCACTGGTAGGGAGTGGACTGGTTGAGGCTATTCAGGAGAAAGTTCGCCACGGCCGAGTCGGGGACCTTCAGCATTGTGAAGA
>DATBTF010000166.1:0-23756 GCA_036559405.1 Bdellovibrionota bacterium | reverse complement strand
CACGAAAGCCACCTCCTCGGGGCAGCCCACCATCAGGCCCGTGCGTTGCTCGATCGTTTGCACGAATTGCGAAGCTGTGATCAGGGAATCGAAAGTGCCGGAGTCGAGCCAGGCCACACCGCGGCCGAAATGGCGCACGTTGAGTTTGCCCTGCTGCAGATACACTTTGTTCACGTCGGTGATCTCGAGCTCGCCGCGGGCGGAAGGTTTGAGGTTCTGCGCGATTTTCACCACTTCGTTGTCATAAAAATAGAGCCCGGTTACGGCCCAGGAGCTTTTCGGTTTTTTTGGTTTCTCTTCGATGCTGAGCGCACGGCCGTCGGCGCCGAATTCGACCACACCGTATCGCTCGGGATCGTGCACATGGTAGGCGTAGACCTCGGCTCCGGCTTTCAGCTGGGCGCTTTTCTCCATCAGCAGGGATAGCTCCATGCCGTGGAAGATATTGTCGCCGAGAACTAGACAAACAGGGTCATTGCCGATGAAGTCGGCGCCGATCACGAAGGCCTGGGCGATACCCTTCGGTTCGGGCTGCTCGGCATAGGAGAGTTTTAGGCCGAGGTCCTCGCCCGTGCCGAGGAGCGAGCGGATGAGAGGAAGGTCGCGGGGCGTGGAGATCACCAGCACTTCGCGGATTCCGCCGAGCATGAGGGTGGAAAGCGGGTAGTAGATGGTGGGTTTGTTGTAGATCGGAAGCAGCTGCTTGCTCACAGCACTGGTCACGGGATAGAGGCGGGTGCCACTTCCCCCGGCGAGAATGATCCCCTTCATGCTCCACTTCCCTTCTGTGATTTGGCGAGCACTTTATCTCTCCAGCTTTCATTGGCCAGATACCACTCGATCGTGGAGCGCAGCCCGCTGCCAAGTTTGTGTTTGCGCTGGAAGCCGAGTTGTTTTTGGGCTTTGGTGTCGTCGATGCTGTAGCGCCAGTCATGCCCGAGCCGGTCTTTTACAAACGAAATCTGCTCGCTATAGCTTCCGCCGCCTTTGCGCGGGCGGAGCTCGTCGAGCAGGCCGCAGAGGTCTTTGACGAGGTCGATATTGCGCTTCTCAGCATTGCCGCCAAAACAATAACCTTCACCCGGTTTTCCCTTTTCGAGGGCGAGCAAAATCCCAGCGCAGTGGTCCTCCACATGGATCCAGTCGCGCACGTTTTCTCCCTTTCCATAAACGGGCAGCGGCTTTCCGCTCAGGGCGCAGTGGAGGAGGTGGGGGATAAGCTTTTCTGGGTATTGAAAGGGGCCGTAATTGTTCGAGCAGTGCGTGGTGATCGTAGGAAGCTGGTAGGTATGGTGCCAGGCAGACACTAAATGATCCGCGCCCGTTTTGGAGGCCGAGTAGGGCGAGCGGGGGTCGACCGGCGTGGTTTCGGAAAATTGGCCGGTATCGCCTAACGAGCCGAAGACTTCGTCGGTGGAAACCTGGAGGTAGCGGAAATTTTCTTTCTCTGTCCCTTTGAGGCTTTTCCAGTACTCCAGCGATTCGTTCAGCAGATTGGCCGTGCCGAGCACATTTGTCTCCACAAACAGCAGCGGCCCCGCGATCGAGCGGTCTACGTGCGACTCGGCGGCAAAATTCAGAAGCGCGCTTGGCTTGTGCTGCTTCAGCGCCTCGCACACGGCTCTCGCATCGCGGATGTCGGCTTCGATGAGCTGGAAGTTTTTGAGCCCTTCAAGATTTTCCCTATGCCCGGCATAGGTGAGGGAGTCGAGGCCGATCACCTTATGGCCGCGCGAAAGCGCGAGTCTCACAAAGTTACTGCCAATGAATCCGGCGGCGCCGGTGACCAGGAAGGTGCCCATCACTGGAACTCGTACAATATTTCGTCCGGGGCTACCAGCGAAAGGCTAGAGCGGATGGTGTGTTCCAGCTTACGGGGGCTCTTTTGCACGCTTTCGATCTCTTTGGCGAGCTTGGCGTTCTCGGCTTGGAGCACGGAAACCCGGGCTTCCAGGGCGGCATTGGCCTGGCTGGCCTTAAAGGCCGATAGCAGGCCTGCCTCCCCGAAGAGCACGATGCCCACGGAGACCAGGAAGGCGGCGAGAAAGACGTAACCTAGCTTCAAAACTTCATTCCTAAGCTCTGCAGGCCGTTAAAGCGGGCGTTCTCCCCGAGCTCCTCTTCGATCCGCAGCAGCTGGTTGTACTTGGCCATGCGCTCTCCGCGTGAGGCCGAGCCCGTTTTCACGAGGCCGGCATCCGTGGCCACGGCGAGGTCGGAGAGGAAAGTATCCTCGGTTTCCCCCGAACGGTGGGAGACCACGGTATTGAAATGGGCGCGGCGGGCGAGCGCCATGGTGTCCATGGTTTCCGAGATCGAGCCGATCTGGTTTATTTTGATCAGGATGGAGTTCGCCGCTTTCTCTTCGATGCCGCGTTTGAGGATCTTGGCGTTGGTCACGAAAAGATCGTCGCCCACGAGCATCACTTTCTTGCCGAGCTCTTTTGTGAGCAGCTTCCAGCCGTCCCAGTCGCCCTCGTCGAGGCCGTCCTCGATGCTCACGATGGGATATTTCATGCAGAGTTCGCTGTAGTAGGCCACGAGTTCAGGGGAGCTCATCGTGTTTTTCCCTGAGCCCTTCATCTCGTACTTGCCGTTCTCTGTTTTGAACTCGCTCGCGGCACAATCGAGGGCGAGAAAGATGTCGTGGCCGGGCCGGTAACCAGCCCGCGCTACCGCTTCGAGGATCATGTCGAGGGCTTCCGCATTGGAGTTCACGGAGGGGGCAAAACCCCCTTCGTCGCCCACGTTGGTGGAGAGCTTGTTCTCATGGAGCACGTTCTTGAGGTTGTGGAACACCTCCACGCCGGCTCTCAGGCTCTCTTTGAAGGTGCGGCCCACCGAAGGAAGGATCATGAACTCCTGGATCGAAAGGTTGTTGTCGGCATGCTTGCCGCCATTGAGGATGTTCATCATCGGAGTCGGCAGGGTTACACCGCGGTACGGGGCAGGGTCTTTGGGGGAGAGGAAGCGCTCGTAATAGGCGTTTTCCAGAAATTTATGCAGCGAAAGCTTCTGCGCGGCCGCCGCCGCCCGGCACACGGCCATCGAGACGCCGAGGATGGCGTTCGCCCCGAGCTTGCCTTTGTTCTCGGTGCCATCGAGCTCGAGCATGATCTTGTCTACGCTCGGGAAGTCGGCCGCATCTTTGCCTTTTACGGCCTTGGCGATACCGCCGTTCACGTTTTCCACGGCTTTCAGCACGCCCTTGCCGAGGTAGCGGCTCTTGTTGCCGTCCCTGAGTTCCACGGCTTCTCTGGATCCGGTGGAGGCGCCGCTCGGAACGGAAGCCCGCCCGTAAGATCCATCACTTAGCAGCACATCCGCTTCCAAGGTGGGGTTGCCTCTCGAGTCCAAGATTTCCCGGGCGTGCACGCGTTCGATTTTTGGCATGGAATTTTCCTTAAAAATTTTAAGTTCCCGCGAATCTTAGCATAAAAAAGCGGGACGACGCGCCTGGTCATTCGATAGGTTTTCTCCTATGAAAAACACTCTACTCTTCGTACTACCCGTTCTTGTTCTCCTCTCGCTCTCGGCCTGTGGAAAGAAGGAAACCGAAAAAACCTCCTTCGACTTCCGCACCACCACATTGAGCGAGGGGGATGAGCCCTGGACCCGTCCCACCGACTGCCGCGCGAATATCGAGCAGGCTGTTTGTATGGTGAAGAATAGCGAGAACCGCGAATGCCGTTCCGGCGCGGGCCCCTATGTGGAGGAGTTCCGGCGTCTTTATGATAAATATCCGGCGGCCTTGCAGAAGATGTTTTGCTCTCTTCGCAAAATCTATGTGGAAGACGAGGCCGTGGGCACCGCCCATGCCGACTCCCTCCGCCACGCCGATGGAACGCGCGCCGAAGGGGCCAATATCGGCATCCGCCGCTCCGTGATCGATCACGGCGTCAACCTCGCCACCTGGGCGTCGTGGAAAGAGCAGCTCTCTTTTGGCGGCTCCACCAACGGCTACGGCTACCTGCCCTCCCTCCCGCACTATGTGGTGGAGCGGGGCGACGACACCCAGCTCTTCCTCTTCACCGTGATCGCCCACGAGTTCGGCCATCTCTTTGATTTCGCCAATGGCGTGAACAGCTGGTCGGGGGATATGCCGCAAGCTACTCCCTGGCATCAGCTTTCGTGGAAAGAGGACCATCCCAACGACGCCAACAACTATTCCGGCCGCTCCGGTTTCTGCTTTTACTGGTGCAGCGGGAATTTTCTCCGTGGCGAAGACGCGAATGCGATCTACGCCGGCCTCGACCGTACCAACTTCCTGACCGCCTACGCCTCCAAAAACCCCGGCGACGACTTCGCCGAGAGCACTGCCTATTATTTCGGCAGCCGCTTTCTACGTCGCCGCATTTCGCTGGATACCGCTCAGGGGAAAACCTTTCCGGTGAGCGAAAAGGTGGACATGCCGCAGTTCGCTTCGAAGCTGCAGTTTCTGCAGAATTTCTTTGGGAACCGGGATCTGAATTATCCCTAAGGAATAGAAGACGGGTTACTTCACCCGCTGCGCGAACTCTTCCATATTCCGGAAGCTCGCCTCGCAGATCGCCTTGCGGCGCTCTTCTTTGGGCGCTTTTTTGGGGAAGCGCTCTTTGAGTTTTTCCAAGGCATCAGGAAAATTGGTTTCTTCGAATAGCCCGAAGTTGATCCCCGACGGCTGAAAGTCGGTGTTTTGGATATTTCGAATATGCCCGAGCAGGGAACCTAAAGCCGAAGCCGCGGGGGGATTCGGAAGCGGCTTCTGGTTCAGGCGGGCTTCGGCAAAGATCGCCGCCACCAGTCCGATGCTGGCGCTCTCGAGGTAGCCTTCGACTCCCGTGACCTGGCCTGCGAGCATTACATTCCGGGCGTTTTTTAGGCTCAAATCGAGATTTAATACCCGGGGGGCATCAACGAAGGTGTTTCGGTGCATGCTGCCGAGGCGCAGGAACTCCGCATTCTCAAGTCCCGGGATGGTGCGGAACACCTTCGATTGTTCCCCGTACTTGAGCTTGGTCTGGAAGCCCACGAGGTTATAGGCCGTCTTCGAAATATTTTCCGCGCGCAGCTGCACCGCCGCCCAAGGGGTGCGCCCGGATCTGGGATCGGTGAGGCCTACCGGCTTCATGGGACCGTGCCGGAGCGTATCGCGCCCGCGGTCCGCCATCTCCTCGATCGGCATGCAGCCTTCAAAGTGCTTTACGCGTTCAAAACTTTTCGGCTCCACTCGTTCACTGCTCAGTAATAGGTCGATGAAGGCTTCGTACTGCTCCTTATTCATGGGGCAGTTGAGGTAGTCGGCCGATTCATCGGTGGCCACATCGGACTCCTCGAGCGCCCGCGTCTGCTTGCCATAACGGTTGGCGGCGAAGGCGATGTCCATGTTCAAGGAGGAGGCGTCGACGATCGGGCTGATGGCATCGTAGAAATAAAAATGCTCGGAGCCGGTGAAGCGGCGGAGCGATTCCGAAAGCGCAGGGCTTGTAAGCGGACCGGTGGCCAGGATCACGAGTTGGTTCGGATCGTCGGGGAGCGAGAGCACTTCTTCGCGTTTCAAAGTGATGAGCGGCTGGGAGCGGATGGCCTCCGTCATCTCGCGCGAGAAAACGTCCCGATCCACGGCGAGGGCCTCGCCGGCGCCCACGGCAGCCTTGCGAGCGGATTTAATGGCTAGAGACCCGAGCAGTTCGAGCTCTCTTTTGAGCTCGCCCGGGGCCGTTCCAGGGTTCAGGCTTTTGAAGGAGTTGGAGCAGACCAGTTCGGCCAGATCTCCTGTTTTATGGGCCTCGGTGAGCTTGGTGGGCCGCATCTCATGCAGGTCGACGGTAATTCCCCGCGAAGCCAGGCGGAACGCGGCTTCACAGCCGGCCAGTCCGGCTCCGATCACGACTACTTTGGGGGAGCTCATGGGGCCCTTCTACTAGATCGGGGAGCGGCCCGCCAGCACTTCCGAGAACTTATGCGTGAGCGGGTGCTGCTCCAGCATGATCTTGATCACGGCCATGATCGGCACGGCCAGGAAGGTGCCGGCCACGCCCCAGATAATGCCCCAGAACATTAGGGAAAGCAGAATGGTCACCGGGTGGAGGTCGAGGCCTTTGCCGAGGAACTTCGGCTCGATGATATTGCCGAGCACCGTTTGTATCATTACAGGGATGATCAATACCGCCCAGAAGGCGAAGGTGTTCCCGTACTGCAGATAGGCGATCGGCAGAGGAAGCAATACAGCGATGATGCTGCCGATGGAAGGAATGAAGCCCAATACGAAGGCGAACATAGCGAACATCAGGCTCATATCAAGGCCCATGAACACATAGACGAGCCAGATGGAAAACGCGCCCACGCCATTGCTCACAATTTTTGTGAGAATGTAAGAGCGGATCTTGCGGTCGATCTCGCCGGCAAGCCCGCTTTTTTTCTCACCTGCGTCCGGGCCGCTCACGAGGAAGGCGAGAAATACCATCACCAGAAGAAAGTCGGCGACCACTCCCAAGGTGGCTCCGGCCGCGCTCTGGACCACCGTGAAAACCGGAAGATCGCGGATGCGCTCGACGAGGGAGGCATGGTCGAGCTGGATGTCGAAGCGGGCGGCGAACTCCGTTACCACTTGGGTCACCTGGGTGAGCTTCTCCTCGTACTGGTAGAAGCTGCTGATCATGCGGATCACCGATCCGCGCACGATCAGAGTGAAGACGGTGCAGGCGAGAAGTACTCCCAGCAGCGAACAGGTTACGGCCAGCCAGTGGGGGAAGTGCCAGCGCCGGCGGAGGAGGCCGATGCAGGGCATGACGAAATAGGAAAGAAAGAGCGCGAAGACGAAGGGAATCATCATCGAGCGCGTGTACGAGAGCGCCACGGCGCTGAGGATGGTGGCAATCACAAGGAGCGAAACTGTCTGCAGGGTATTGAGGGCCGGGGGCAGAACGGGGGGAGGGGGGGGCTCGATCGGAACGCGTACTACGTCGTCCTGCATGCTATCTGCGTTCCCATTTCCCATGGCGTACAGTTTTGGGCTTTGCCGCGGGAATGTCAAAAACAAAAACCCCCTGCCTTGCAGCAGGAGGTTTTGTTTTTCTCGAGATCTGAGTCTCAGTTCTCGCCGTAGAAGTTCACCACTTGATTGGGCAGGATTTCATGCACCTGACCATCCAGGGCGCCCAGCGAATAGGGACGCGAGCTGCTTCCACTGATCTCGCGCACAAAGCCGTCGGCGGTGAGGCCGAGCGTCAAGGATCCCACTTTGTAGAGGGACTTGTATTTGCGGTCGAGCGTCATGCTGGAGGCTTGCAGGAAGGCGGAGGTGCCATTGCAACCCAGCTCGTAGATACGGCCGCTCTCGGTCATCAGCTGGGCCGATTTCACCGAGCGGTCGTAGCCATTGGGATAGATCATGCCCACAGGAGCGTCACTGAGGGCAAGCTCCTCGGTTTTCTGAGCGCGGGGGTCGCAGTCGAGGCGCACCTTGGTTTTGTAAACCCGGGCGTTCCACTGGGCACCGATATGCACGTCCACCATGCTCGGGCGATCCGAGGGCGAAAGGGCATTGTATTCCTCAGCCTGGTTGCCGGCGAGCGAGGCAATCTCGCCCTCACCGCGCGCGAACATAAATCTTGCGCGGCTGTTCGGATTGTCCGGGAAAAGGATCATATGCTGGGAACGCATCACAACGTGGCCGAGCTCGGGAGCCATGCCCAGAACCTGGGTGGAGCCGTTGGGGCTCAGGCTGACAAGACGCTTGTCTTTCGCCATCACCAGGAAACGGTCGGAACGGGCGATGCGCACGGCATTCTCAAACGCTTCATCGGCGTAGATCACCGAGGCCGAGCGGGCGAACGCCTTGAGGGCCGGGTTGATGCCGAGCGCATACTTCGAAAGCTGGGCATAGGTTTCCACGGTCACGGCATAGGAGCCGGTGTCGGAGATGTTCCGGTCACAGGCGCCGCTCAGGCCCTGGCGCGGGCCGCGGGAGCAGGTGATGTGCGGATAGCCGTCGATGTGCCGGGCTTCGTGCATGAATACCGAGGCGAGGTCCATCGCGGTGAACTGATCCGTCAGAGCCGCCGAGCAGGCGTACATGGTGCGGCCGCCGAAGGCGAATACGTAAGCCACCACGCCCTTCGGGCAGTTGCTGTCGATTTCGAACTCGTTAATGCGGCCGATGAAATAGTTCCACCAGTTGGCGGCGAACTTGCCGGAGAAGAGGTCGTCGCTCGAGCGATCCATCGGATCCTGGAACTTCGTCTGGCGCATGAAGGCGATGCCCGCGAGAAGGTGCGAGTCCTGCCCGCCGTCGTAGCAGTAATCGCTGCCGGCGTATTTCTGGAACTGAGTGAAAGTGCGCGCGATCTCCTGCACCTCGGCTTGCGGGATACAGTCCGCAGCTTGCGCGGCTACGGTTACGAATAGTGAAGCAATCAGGGTCAATAGAGCTTTCATGTCAGGGTCCCTCCGTTTTGCGGATGAAATTCGATCATAAGGAGGAGCGGAGCCCAAACGAAATCGTGTAAGACGGAAAAATAGTTTAGGACCCAAGAAAAACAGGCAGGTATTTTTTACAGTAACGGTGAAATTTACCGGGAGGCTAGCTCGCGGAGCTTCTGCTGGACGTAGTTTTTGATAGTGGAGTCCTTGGCTTCGGCTCCTAGCCGCTCCAGTCTTGCCCTCTCTTCGGGGTCGCCCACGGCTCTGGCAGCGATTTCGTCGATCTGCATCAGGGCAAACGCCTTATTCCGGACGTTGCGGATCTCCTCCTCCGAATGAGGCTCGGCCCGGTCGGAGGGAAATTTCTGGCTGATGAGTTCGTTCTGGTAGGCGGCGCCTTTGCGGCCCGCTTTCGCCAGCGCGAAGGCCGCGGCGATCCGCTGGTTGGCGGGAGCCTCTTCAGACAAAACGAGATCACGGGTGTAACGCATCTCAGCTTCCGTCATCCGCTTCGCCCAATTCAGGAAGCGCGCTTCCGCCGCGGCGGCGTCGGTGTGTGTGGAGTCCATATGGCTTGCCTCCTCCACCAGAAAAGAAACGAAGGCCTTCTCCACATCTGGCGGGATGGGCACTGATTTCGCGGGGCCGGGGGAGGCACCGCTAGCGGTTCCGGTGGGAGCGCTGGGATAGGTAGGGCGCTCACCTGGGATCGTGAGCGTGCTCCGTGTGACCCACCAGGAAAAGCCGACGATCAGCAAGAGGAAGAGAAGCAGCAAAGGAATCGCGCGTTTCATGGGGCGCGAGCTTAGCGTATCCTGGAAGGGAATGCATCCCTGGATGGAAGACTTCCTCCACTATCTGCGCGACGAAAAAGATGCCTCCGTGCATACATTGCGGAACTACCGCATCGACCTCGTCTCGTTCTCTTCTTATTTCGGCCCCTCCTTTGAGCCGGCGGCGATCACGCCCCTCGATCTGCGTTCCTACCTCTCGAGTCTGTACGAAAAAAACGCGAGAACCTCCATTGCCCGGCGCCTCGCGGCCCTGCGCTCTTTTTATAAATTTCTGTTCCGCAAAGGACTGGTGGCGAACGACTTGGGGGAAAGCGTGCCGCTGCCCCGGGCGGAAAAACGGCTGCCGCGGCACCTAAGCCTGGAAGAGATCGACCGCCTCCTGGGTGCGCCGGAAGCCGGCAGTGCCCTGGGTCTGCGCAATCGCGCGATTCTCGAACTGCTTTACTCCACAGGCCTGCGCGTGGCGGAGCTCGCCGCTCTCGATCTGGCTGGCTTCGCCTCGATGCCGGCTGAAGAAGGGGGCACGATTTCCGTTCTGGGTAAGGGGAAGAAGGAAAGGCTCGTGGTCTGCGGGGCGGCAGCGCGGAAGGCCGTGGCCGCCTATATCGAAAGGCGGGAAGAGTTCGGTCCGGAGGAGGACGAGTCCGCGCTTTTTCTCAACTCCCGGGGCGGGCGCCTTACGGTGCGGAGCATCGAACGCATCGTGGAAGCTACCGCTAAAGTGGCTGGATTGCCCAGCGACGTCACTCCCCATACCTTGCGGCACAGCTTCGCCACTCATTTGCTGGCCAATGGCGCGGATCTGCGGCTGATCCAGGAGCTATTGGGCCATTCTTCACTATCTACTACGCAGAAATACACGCATCTGGAACTCGAGCAGCTGATGCGCGAGTACGATCGGGCCCATCCGAAGGCGAAAGAGGTCTGAGTCTGCTATCATAGATAGATGCCTGGCATGCCTCCCAAGCTATTCGTGATCGGCGACATCCATGGGTGCGCCAAGGAGCTTAAATCGCTCCTGCACAAGCTTCCACTCGACCGGGACAGCGTGATTCTTTTTCTGGGCGACTATGTGGACCGCGGCCCCGACTCCAAGGCCGTGATCGACATCATTCTCGAGCTCAGCCAGATCTACAAAGTGATCACTCTCAAGGGGAATCATGAGTGGCTGTTCACGGAATACCTGGCCAATCCCAAGGACCCGGCCGCCTCCAGTAACTTCATTCTCAATGGCGGGAGCAATACGCTCGCCAGCTACTCCGCCGACGGAAAAACCTTCAAGGTGCCCAAAGCCCACCGGGATTTTCTCGCCGGACTGCGGCTCAGCGCCTCGACGGAGACGCATTTCTTCGTGCATGCGGGCGTGCCCCCGGATTTTGATTTTTCCTCCACGGAAGTCGACAAAAAGACCGCGCACCAGTTCATGTGGATCCGCAGCGTGTTCCTGGAGTCGAAGAAAAAGTGGCCAAAGATCGTGGTGCACGGGCACACTCCCGTGGAAACGCCGGAAATTCTTCCCAACCGCATCAACCTCGACACCGGATGCGTCTTCGGCCGCCGACTGAGCGCGATGAATATGCAGACGGGCGAGATCATCTCTGTGACCCACGACGACAAAGTGGAACCAAAGTTTCTGGTGACAGAATTTTCCGGGGGCCAGACGCGGGCGCAGCGGTTCTCCGGGGATGTGCTCGTGGAGATTCTCTACCTCGGGAAGGTATATCCGTTCCGCACGGTGAACTTCAACGAGTTCGGCCTGCTGATCTACCCCGCGCCGGAGTCTGAGCAGATCAAGTTCAAGCAGGGCGAGACGGTGGCCGGCATGATCAAACCGAATGCGGAAAGCATTTTTGACTTCACTGCCACGGTGATGCGGGCCGAAACAGTGAACGGCCGCGACTCCTACGGGCTCAAGATCGAGCGGCTGCGAAACCGGACTGAGCACGCCTGAATTTCCCGGCATTTCGCCCCGCGTTGTTCCGGGCAAAGTCGTTGTAGTTTCAGGATCAAATGGGTAGAGTAAGCCCACTAAAATGAATTGGAGTTTGCAATGAAACTATTCGCCGTGGTGGGGGCAGGACAGATGGGATCGGGCATCGCCCAGGTGGCGGCCCAAGCCTTGTACAAAGTTCTCCTCGCCGACATGAGTCTGGAGCGCGCGCAGGCAGGTAAAGCCAAGATCGAGAAAGACCTCAATAAGCTCGTTGAGAAAGGGAAGATGGAGGCCGCCCAGGCCAAAGGAATCCTTGCTTTGATCGAGCCCGTGGGCGATCTCGCCGGCCTCAGGGACGCAGACTTCATCGTGGAAGCCGCCACCGAAAAAGTGGATCTCAAGTACCAGATTTTCAAAAAATTGGATGAAGTCGCCAAACCCGGTGTGATTCTGGCTTCCAATACTTCATCGATCTCAATCACCGCCATTGCTGCGCAAACGAAACGCCCCGATCTGGTGGTGGGAATGCATTTCATGAATCCAGTGCCGGTGATGAAACTGGTGGAGGGAATCCGTGGCCTGCGCACCTCCGACAAAACTTTCGCGACCATGCGCGAGCTCGCGGAAAAAATGGGCAAGACCGTGGTGGAAGCACGCGACTTCCCTGGCTTCGCCGTGAACCGCATTCTCATGCCGATGATCAACGAGGCCGTCTACGCGCTCTACGAGGGTGTGGCCTCGATCGCCGACATCGACACCGCAATGAAGCTCGGCACCAACCAGCCGATGGGGCCTCTGACTCTGGCAGATTTCATCGGCTTGGATACTTGTCTCGCGATCATGAATGTACTGCTTGAGGGCCTGGGCGATTCTAAGTACCGTCCCTGCCCGCTGCTGAAACAATACGTCGATGCCGGATTGTACGGCCGCAAGACTAAGCTCGGCTTTTACGACTATCGCGTGGATCCGCCAGTGGCCACCCGTCCGGGAGCATTTTGATGGGCCAGCCCAATTTTGAAAATCTCCTGCTCGAAGTCGCTGACGGAGTCGCCACCGTATCGTTCAACCGCCCGAAAGCGATGAATGCCCTGAGCGAGGCGACGCTGAAGGAGCTGCGGGCGGCTATGGCCTGGATCGAGCATCATGCCGCCGGACGTGAGGGCGCGGATGCCGGCGGTCCGCGCGTGGACGTGGTGATTCTCACGGGAGCCGGCGAAAAGAGCTTCGTGGCCGGCGCCGACATTCTTGAGATGAAAGACAAAACTTTTGAGCAAGGTGAGGAATTCGCGCGCCTCGGCCAGAGCGTGACCCGGGCGATCGAGCTGCTTCCCCAACCCGTGATCGCGGCTGTGAACGGCTTCGCTTTGGGCGGCGGCTGCGAGTTCGCCATTGCCTGCGATTTCATCCTGGCGTCGGAGAACGCGCTCTTCGGCCAGCCGGAAGTGGGCCTGGGGATCATCCCCGGCTTCGGCGGCTCCGTGCGCCTTGCCCGTTTTGTGGGCCAGCCGCGCGCACGCGAATTGATTTACACCGGCCGCAAAATCAAGGCGGAGGAGGCCAAGCGCATCGGCTTGGCGAACGAAGTGGTTCCGTTAGCAAACTTAATTTCTCGTGCTAAAGAGATCGCGCAAGAGATCCGCAAGAACTCGCCTCTGGCTGTGGCGCGCTCCAAGCGCCTGATGAACCAGATTTACACCATGCCGATCGACCAGGCTCTGCGGGAAGAGGCGTTGCTGTTCGGCGCGATCTTCGGCAGCTACGACCAGCGCGAGGGCATGGGCGCCTTCGCGGAAAAACGCAAACCGAACTTCAAAGGCGAATAGCGATGGACCTCGGCATTCTCGAGCTCAGCGAAGAACAGAAGATGATCGTCGATCAGGTGCGCGAGTTCGCGGGCGCCGAGATCGCACCCAAGGCGGCGGAGATCGACCAGACGGGGCGCTTTCCCGCCGAGATCATCAAGCAGATGGGCGCGATGGGCCTGATGGGCCTGAACGTGCCCACGGACTTCGACGGGGCGGGCCTCGATTACCTCACCTATGCTCTCGTGGGCGAAGAGCTCAACGCCGCCTGCGCTTCCACTGGAGTGATCTTCTCGGCGCACAACTCCCTGGCCTGCGGCCCGATGAAGAAATGGGGAACCCCGGAACAGAATAAAAAGTGGCTGGCGCCGATGGCGCGCGGGGAGAAGCTAGGGGCATTTGCTTTGTCGGAGCCGGGTTCGGGATCTGATGCCGGCGCTCTGATCTGTACCAGCAAGAAAGAGGGCGATTTTTACGTCGTCAATGGCACCAAGAACTGGATCACGAACGGGCCGGAAAGCGGAACGATCATCCTCTTCACCACCATGGACACCGCGCTAAAGCATAAGGGCGTATGCGCTTTTGTTCTGGAAAAGAATACGCCTGGTTTGAGTGTGGGCAAGGTGGAGCATAAGCTCGGCATCCGCGGTTCGGGCACCTCGCAGCTGATCTTTGAGGGCTGCAAGGTTCCGGCCTCGCAGATGCTGGGCCAGCCGGGCGACGGCTTCAAGATCGCTCTGGCTACTTTGGACGGCGGCCGCATCGGCATTGCCGCTCAGGCCTTGGGGATTGCCCGTGCCGCGATCGAGGCGGCCAAGAAGTTTGCGCATGAACGCGAGACCTTCGGAAAATCCATCTCCAAGCACCAGGGCATCCAGTTCATGTTTGCCGATATGGCTATGCGCCTCGATGCGGCCCGCTTGCTCGTATGGCGGGCGGCTGTGATGCAGGAGAAGGGGCAGAAGTTCACCCGTGAGGCAGCGATGGCCAAGCTCTATGCCTCCGAGGCGGCGAACTTCATCGTCGATAAGGCTCTCCAGATCCATGGCGGTTACGGTTATGTGAACGAGTACCCCGTGGAACGCCACTTCCGAGACCAGAGAATCACCGAAATTTACGAAGGCACTTCGGAAATCCAGCGGCTCGTGATCGCGAGCGCGGAACTTTCCGAGCACGCGCGCTGAACCGGAAACAGGATGTTGAATATGGACGAAAAGAAAAAAGTATTGGCGGCCGAAGCGGAATGGCGCAAATCGGTGCTCGACCCTCACGTGAAGAAGAATGCCGTGGCCTATGAGGGCAAGTCTTTCACCACTATCTCCGACATGGAGGTGCCGCTGGTGGCGGGCCCCTCGCACCTCGAGGGCATCGATCTTTTGAATGATATCGGTTTCCCCGGCCAGTACCCGTTCACCCGCGGAGTGCAGCCCGATATGTACCGGGGCAGAACATGGACAATGCGGCAGTTCGCTGGCTTCGGCACGCCCAGAGACACGAACAAGCGTTTCAAGTATCTCCTTTCCCAGGGGATGATGGGGCTCTCGACCGCCTTCGACATGCCCACGCTAATGGGCTACGACGCCGACGCCAAGCTCGCCAAGGGCGAGGTGGGCCGCGAGGGCGTGAACGTGACTACGCTTGCCGACATGGAAATTCTTTTCGACGGTATTCCGCTCGACGAGGTGACCACCTCAATGACGATCAACGCTCCTGCCATCGTGCTGCTCGCGATGTACGTGGCCCTCGCCGACAATCGCGGCATCGACCGCAAAAAGCTGGGAGGCACAGTCCAGGCCGACATGCTCAAAGAGTTCATCGCGCAGAAAGAGTGGATCTGCCCGCCCCGCCCTTCGGTGAAGCTGGTCACGGACATGGTGGAATTCTGCACGAACGAACTCCCGCGCTGGAATTCGATTTCGATTTCCGGCTACCACATCCGTGAGGCAGGAGCCACGGCGGCGCAGGAACTCGCCTTCACGCTGGCCGACGGTCTGGCCTATGTGGAAGACGGGATCAAGCGCGGTCTCGATGTCGACGACTTCGCGCCTCGGCTGTCCTTCTTCTTCGACGTGCACAATGATTTTTTTGAAGAAATCGCCAAATTCCGCGCGGCGCGAAGGATCTGGGCTCGTGAGCTGAAAGAGCGATTCAAGGCGAAGAACCCGCGCTCCTGGATGCTGCGCACGCACGCGCAGACCGCCGGCGTTTCTTTGACCGCGCAGCAGCCAGTGAACAACGTGGCCCGTGTGACCATGCAGGCGCTGGCCGCGATCCTGGGTGGCACCAACTCCCTGCACACGAACTCCATGGACGAGACTCTCGCTCTGCCCACGGAACCCGCCGTGAAGGTGGCCTTGCGCACCCAGCAAATCATCGCGGAAGAGAGTGGAGTGGCCAATACCGTGGATCCGCTCGGGGGATCCTATTTCGTGGAACATCTCACCTCGAAAATCGAGGCGGAGGCGCTCGCTTACATTCACAAGATCTACGAACTGGGCGGGATGATCGGCGCCATTGATGAGGGGTTCCCGCAGAAAGAGATCGCCGCGGCTGCCTACCGGTTCCAGCAGCAGCTCGACCGCAAGGAAAAGGTGATCGTCGGCGTGAACAAGTATACCGACGACGACGAGCACGATCTTCCGATCTTGAAAATCGATCAGGAAAAGGAAGACGAGCAGGTGGCTTTCGTTAAGCGCACCAAGAGCAAGCGGAACAAGGACAAGGTGGGCATGGCGTTGCGGAAAATCGCCGAAGACGCCAAGGCGGATAAAAACCTGATGCCATCGATCCTCGAGGCCGTGAAGGCCTATGCTTCGGTGGGCGAGATCTGTGATGTGTTCCGTCAGGTGTATGGGATCTACCGGGATCCGGCGAATTTTTAGTTGTTCGAGTTGAGAGAGTAGGGAAATGGCAAAGAAGAAAAAGAAAGCTGTAGCAAAGAAAGCGAAGAAAACCGTTAAGAAGGCCAAGAAAAAGCCTTCAAAGAAAACGGCTGTAAAGAAATCTTCTGGTCCCAAAGTTAAGGTGGACCTTCGGCAGATCTTCGCTTCCTCCCCCGTGATCGAGCGGGAAGGTGGCAACGTGCGCGTGCTGATCGGAAAGGCCGGACTCGACGGACACGATCGCGGCGCCAAGGTGATCGCCCGTGCCTGCCGCGATGCCGGCTTCGAGGTGGTCTACACGGGCCTCCATCAGACCCCCGACATGATCGTGAACACCGCCATCCAGGAAGACGTGGACGTGGTGGGCCTATCCATTCTGTCGGGCGCGCACAACCACCTGGTTCCCGAGGTGATCAAGGGCCTCAAAGGCGAAGGCGTGAAGGTGGGCGAGGATGTGCTCATCCTCGTGGGCGGAATCATCCCCGAGACAGATTTTCAGTTCCTGCGCAATGCCGGCGTATCCATGGTGTTCACGCCGGGCACATCCGTGGAAAGCATCATCGAATACATCCGCGGACACGTGAAGCCGAAGGCGTGACAATCCGGCCCGGCTGATTATTTCGCGCGCTTCTTCCGTTTGGCCGGCTTCGGCCGTTCCGCCACCACCGCCTTCGCCTGGCTGTCCGGGCAGAAACGTCCCAGCACTTCCGGCTTGTGGTACTGCTCCGGATATTTCCCTGCGCAGTTCACAGCGTAGGAGCAGGTCATCGTCTCCACCGTTTCGGCGCTGAGCGATTCGTTGATGGCCATGCGGATCTTTTTCGCATTCACGCTATCCTTCGTGGAGGAGGCGGGGGTGGAGTAGTCCACGGAATAATCCAGAAGCTTGCCGCAAACCACCTCCCGTTGATAGGCGAGAGGTGTCTGCATATCGCGCACCTTTTCGAGGCAGCGGGTGTTGGCGAAGGTAGCGATCTGTTTTTCGACGTCGATCTTCCATTCCTGAGAGGCGATCTTGTTCAGCACTTCCAGTTTTTTAGGTTCGGGGCAGCCTTGGTTGAAAAGGCAGGCGTCTACAGGGATCCAAAGCTTGGGCGCCTTGAATACGGAAATCTGGCGGAAGAAGGGAGCATGCGACTTCAGCGCGGAGGCGCAGTCTCCCTCGGTCGAGCAGAGCTTGTTGATGTCCACGCCATTGGCGTCGCTATAGGTGCCGACCATCGTGGGAAGGGCGTGCCAGATGGCGCCGGAGAAGAAGTACTTACATTTCTCGAAGGTGGGCCAGAGAACGAAACGCGCCCCGTTCACGAGGGGCTTGACCAGATCGTTTCCTTCCACGGCCAGAGCGGAGCGCGGGGCAAAGGTGGCGAGGCAGAGAATGAAAAAAAGCGCCTTGGTTCGCATGCCTAGATTTCCCTTCTCCACTCCACCTCTATTAGGTTAGTAGATCTCAGGTTCTTTGGCCTGCAAAAAGGCGCTTCGTTACACGTTAACCGCTAGGGGAAAACGTCTAGAACTGGCAATCCCCGTTGCCGATGATCGAAAGCTCTTTCTTCTCGAGATCCAATACTCCGAGGAAACTCAAGAAACTTTCCTGCATCGGAGTTTCGGCACTTTCCCTGCGCTTATAGACAGCGTCGGAGTGCAGAAGGATTTTGGAAGGCGTGCTGCCGGCGAACTCACTGCTGTGATCGAGGATCAGCTGGCTGATTCCGGAATCAGGGATCGCCTTGCCTACGAATTTTTCCACTGACTCTTTGTTAGTACCGTCCGCTTTGGCCGCGACGATGGCATAGAGTCTGGTGAAGCGGTCGGTTTGGGTGGACATGGCAGTCTTCACGGCTTCCATCATGGTCGTGAAGTATTCCATTCCGTTGGACTGGTCGTTTTCGATTTTCACTGTGTAGAGAGCCTGGGCCGCCTGGCAGATTCCTTGCGGATTGGCCGTGGACTTGGCCGCGAGACTGCGGTTGTAGAGTTCCTGCATCCAGGGGGTCGAAAGGCGGTCGGTCGGTTGCAGGGGGAAGGAAGCGTTGTTGTTGTTCGCCGCGAAGGCGTTGATGCTCAGCAGTAAGCCCAGTATGGAAATCTTCATTGTTTCTCCTTAATGAATCTATGAAATATCTGCCATGAAGATAGAAGCGGGTTGGGCCATGCGCAATGGCTTTTCCGCGACAATCGCTGCCGCTTGCTTACCGCTTCTTGCATCGTTTCATGAAATCTTTAGCGACGATGGCCCTTCCAGGCCCGGAAATAGCGGGAAGGCAGGGAGAGTTCCATCTCCCGCTCCAGCATCTCACTGGCTTCACACACCTTTTCCAGCTCCACTCCGGTCTGAAAGCCCATTCCATGCAGCATATAAAGGAGATCTTCCGTGGCCAGATTGCCCGAGGCGCCTTTGGCGTAGGGGCAGCCGCCCAGGCCGCCAGCGGAAGAATCCACCGTCTTGATTCCGCGCTCGATCGCATGCAGGCAGTTGGCGATGGCCGTACCCCGAGTATCGTGGAAATGCGCAGCCAAAGGGGCCTTCTCCGGCAAAAGGTCCAGGACATCATCCACCTGCCGGGGCGTGGCCACCCCGATGGTATCGCCCAGAGATACCTCCGAGACGCCCATGGCAAGCAGAGCTTCCGTGACCTCTTTGGCCTTGTGGGGGTCCACCTTTCCAGAATAAGGGCAGCCCCAGACGGTAGACACATACCCTCGCACCTGAAGGCCATTGCGTGTGGCCTCCTCGACTACCGGGCGCAGCGTGGCCAGACTCTCGGCGATCGTCATCTGGATGTTCTTGAGATTGAAGGCGTCGCTAGCAGCGGTAAAGACGCTCACATGGCGTGCTTCGGCCTGCAGGGCGAGGTCCAGGCCTTTTTTGTTGGGAACCAGCGTCCAGAATTTTTTCGATTTCCAAAGCTTGGGGTGCTCGGACTGCAGCTTCTGCAGCACCTTGTCCGTACCCGCCATGGCCGGCACGCGGTCGGCGCGCACGAAAGCGCCCGCCTCCACATCCTCGAGGCCGGCGAGCGCCAAGGCGGAGATAAATCGTACTCTTTGCTCGACCAGCTCGTCCAAAGGCAGCTGTTTGAGGGCGGGCTCGTTTTGCAAGCCATCGCGGGGTCCCACTTCCACCACGCGGATCTTCTTGGCCATCGCTAATCCTTCCAGGCCACGAACGGATGGCCTCCTTGCAAAATCTCGCCTTCGCAGGCCAGCACCTGGGCAATCGTTCCGTCTTTCGGGCTGGTATAGGCGTATTCCATCTTCATCGCTTCTACCACGACCACGGGATCTCCTTTTTTGATCGTCTGCCCGGCCTGTACGTGGATCTTAAGCACCTTACAGGAGAAGGGGGCCACCAGCTCCTGCGTCTCTTCGCCCCTGGCCGCAGCCTTGGCTTTGCGCAGGTCGGCGGCCAGGCCATAGAGCCGGCCCTGCCACTGCACCCAAAGCTTGTCTTTGGTTCGCTGCGCCTTGGGACTCATCCGCGCTCCCAGGGGCTTGGATTGGCTTGCTTCGCAGAACCAGAAGCGCTGCGGGCCATGGAACCAGCGCCCGCCAGAAGGGTGGAGTGCTGGGCGAGAAGCTCTTCGGGCGGGCTGTCTTTCCAGGACGCCAGAGCCGTCTCCAGCAGCTTCACGTGCATCCTGCCACTTTTTACTTCGGGTAGAGTGAGAACATCCTGGAGATAGTTGATATTCGTGACCGTGCCGAAGATCACCGTGTGCCGCAGGCACCAGAGCAGCCGGTCGAGAGCGCGCTCACGGGTTTCCGCGCTCACGGTCAATTTGGCGATCATCGCATCATAGTCCAGGCCAATCGTGGAGCCGGTGCGCACGCCCGTGTCCACCCGGAGGCCCACGGCCTGTGGCCACTCCACCAGGGCGAGGGTGCCTGGGCAGGGAGAGAATCCTGCTGAGGCGTCTTCAGCGTAGATCCGGGCCTGGATGCTATGTCCTCTAGGTTTGCGCTCCGCTCTGTCGGGGAAAAGCGCGGAAATCTTTTCGCCCTGGGCGATGCGGATCTGGGCGTGCACGAGATCCACGCCCCATACGCTTTCCGTGACGGAATGCTCCACCTGCAGGCGCGAATTCACCTCCAGAAAGTAGAAGTTCTCGTCCTTATCCACCAGGAACTCGACCGTGCCCGCATTGCTGTAGCCCACACCCTGGGCCAGCTGTAACGCGCTTTGGGCGATGGCGTCCTTGGCCTTTTGGGAAAGGTTGGGGGCGGGCGCCTCTTCCAGCACCTTCTGGTGGCGGCGCTGGAGCGAACATTCGCGCTCGCCGAAATGGATCACATTGCCGTAGTTATCGCCGAGGATCTGGATTTCGATATGGCGCGGCTGTTCGACGAACTTTTCCAGCAGCAGCGTGGCGTCGCCGAAGCTTGACTGCGCTTCGCGGGCGGCGCTCTCGGCGGCCTCGTGCAGTTCTTTGGCTGTCTTCACGAGGCGCATGCCTTTTCCTCCGCCCCCGCTGGCGGCCTTGAGGAGCACTGGATAACCGATCTTCTCCGCGAGCGCAGAAAGCGCGCCTCCGTTCTTGGGGTCCGCTTCACCCCAAGGAGTGGTCGGAACCCCATATTTATCGAGCAGCCTTTTCGCTTCAAGCTTATCGCCGAGCATTCGGATGCTTTTGGCGCTGGGGCCGATCCAGCAGAGGCCGGCCTCCGTGAAGGCCTCTGCGGCCTGTGCGCGTTCAGAAAGAAAGCCGTAGCCCGGATGCACGGCATCGCAGCCCTTTTTCTTCGCGGCGGGCAGGATGGCGTTCAAGTTGAGATAGGTTTCCTTGGGAGAGCTTCCCGGCAGGTGGATGCTGTCGTCCGCGAGCTCGATATGGCGTGCGCCTTTGTCGACGTCACTGTAAATGGCGACCGTCTCGAGTCCGAGCTCCTGGCACGCTTGGATAAGCCTGCAGGCGATTTCGCCACGGTTCAGGATGAGCACGCGGCGGAACTTCATCATTTTCTCCAGGAGGGGGCGCGCTTCTCGAGAAAGGCGGTCACGCCCTCCTGCGCTTCCGGCTGAACCCGCAGCTGGGCCAGCTCAGCAGCGGCGAAATCGAGGGATTTCTGGAAGTCCTGGCCCACCAGCTCGCGGGAAAGGGTGTGCACGAGAAATTTGGCTGCTTCAATGGCACGGGGTCCGCCTTCGAGTATTCCCGCCAGCACTTTCTGGGCTCTGTCTTCGAGCTCGGACTCCAAACAAACGTCGTGCACGAGACCGATCTTCTGGGCTTTGTCGGCTTTGAACCGCTCCCCGGACACGAAGAGCGAGCGGGCCTGGCTGACGCCGATCTTGGCAA
Source organism: Bdellovibrionota bacterium (assembly GCA_036559405.1). GTDB lineage: Bacteria > Bdellovibrionota > UBA1018 > CAIPTA01 > CAIPTA01 > JAKFYM01. The sequence goes on along the minus strand of DATBTF010000166.1, from coordinate 2,642 downwards.
CCACAAACGGCCCGATGCAGGCCGGGATAAGGCCCAGCTTCACTTCAGAAAGGGAGAAGACGGTTGAGTCCACGGCGATCACATGGTCGCAGACACTGACAAGTCCTACGCCCCCTCCGATGGCGAAACCATGAACCAGCCCGACCACGGGCACCGGGCAGCTGTCCATCGTGTGAAACATCTTGGTCAGTCGCCGGCAGTCGTCGAGATTTTCCTCATGCGAAAGCGAGAGGCTTCGGCGCATCCAGTTCAGATCGCCACCTCCGCAAAAAGCCGGGCCGTTCCCTTGCAGAAGTACAGCCCTCACGTTTGTCATATCCCTGTGCTCGGCTGCCGTCACGGCGGAGAAGACCTTCTGATAATCCTCGATGAGATCCTGGTTGAAGGAATTGCGTACGTCGGGCCGGTTGATGCGCACCCGCAGCACTTTTCCCTCATTTTCGAAGCTCAGTTTCAGATGTTTGAGATCCATTCCGTCTCCTGGCCGTTTACATGCGGAATACGCCGTATTTGGTTTCCGGCGTGGGGGTATTCTCGAGGCTCATGGCGAGCGCGAGCGCGAGCGCTTTGCGCGTCTTGCGGGGGTCCAGGATGCCATCGTCCCAAATGCGCGAGGTAGAGGCATAGGCGTTTCCGTCTCGCTCATACTCAGAGATGATCTGTTTGCGGTACTCGGCTTTTTCCGACTCGTCCCCGCTCTTCACCGTGGCGAGCACGTCCGCCGCTTGCTCCCCACCCATTACCGAAATCCGGGCATTGGGCCACATCCAAAGCAGCCGCGGGGAAAAGGCGCGCCCGCACATCCCATAGTTGCCGGCGCCGAAGCTGCCGCCGATCACCACCGTGAACTTGGGCACGGTGCTATTGCTCACGGCAGTCACCATCTTCGCGCCATTCTTGGCGATGCCTTCTTCTTCAGCCTTCTTGCCCACCATGAATCCAGTGATGTTCTGGAGGAAGAGGAGGGGAGTGCCGCGCTGGTTGCAGAGTTCGATGAAATGCGCGGCTTTGAGGGAGCTCTCGGAAAAAAGCACGCCGTTGTTGGCGACAATCCCAACGGGATATCCTTCGATATGGGCGAATCCGCAAACGATCGTGGTTCCGTACAGGGCTTTGAACTCATGAAAGCGCGAGCCGTCCACTAGGCGAGCGATGATTTCCCTTGAATCGAAGGGAGTGCGGAGATCCGTCGGAAGTGCGCCGAGAATCTCCTCCGGATCGAAAGCCGGCTCTTCCGGGGACTGGCGGTCGAAACGAGCCCGTTTGCGGGGACCAAGATGGCTCACGATATCCCTTAAGATCTCCAGCGCATGCTCGTCATTTTCCGCGTAATGGTCGCTCACACCGCTCTTACGGCAGTGAGTTTCCGCCCCGCCCAGCTCCTCCGCGGTAACCGTTTCACCGATCGCCGCTTTCACAAGAGGCGGGCCGGCGAGAAAAATCGTGGCATTCTTTTTCACCATGATCGTTTCGTCGCTCATCGCCGGCATATAGGCGCCGCCCGCCGTGCACGAACCCATGACGGCGGCGATTTGCGGAATGCCAAGGGCGCTCATCTGCGCCTGATTGAAAAATATGCGCCCGAAATGTTCACGATCCGGAAACACCTCTGCCTGCAGCGGGAGGAAGGCGCCACCCGAATCTACGAGGTAAAGGCAGGGAAGCCGGTTCTCTTTGGCGATCTCCTGTGCCCGCAGATGCTTTTTCACCGTAAGGGGGAAGTAGGTGCCGCCCTTTACCGTGGCGTCGTTCGCCACGAGCATCACCTCACGGCCCGAGACTCTTCCCACGCCGGTAATCAGGCCGGCTCCCGGTGCCTGTCCATCGTAAAATCCCATTGCCGCCAATGGCGAAAGTTCGAGAAAGGGGGTTCCCGGATCGATCAGTTTTTGGATGCGATCGCGCGCAAAGAGCTTGCCGCGGTCCTCATGCTTTTTTCGCGCCTCTTTGCCGCCGCCCTCGGCTGCGTCTCCGGTATTGCGCGCCAGCTCTTCGACGAGGCGTTTGTGGAAAGCCTTGTTCTTTTTGTAGCCGTCGGAGTTTACGTCGAGGCGGGATTGCAAAACGCTCATTGCCTTGACTCTAACAAGAAGGATGCCGAAAGACAAAATCCGACGCGGAGCCCAAGGTTCAAGAGAGGCGGTAGTGGCTTCCCTGTCGCACGATCTTTCCCTGGAGAAGGCCTTCTTCCAGCAATGCCAGCGCTTCGGGAACGCTTCGCCCGGATGCGCGCTGGAACTCCTTGAAACTGAAGCAGCGATTTTTGCGGATCGGTTTGGCGAGCGGGAGCGGGCCGGCGAACCCTCCGAAGCGCCGGAAGAGCGCCTCAACAGCCTCTTCTTCTCGTGTGACCAGTACCGCCCCTTCCTGTTGCAGCCGGATAGCGCCTCGGCCGAAGTCGGAGCGGAAGTCCTGTGTGAGAGCGCATACAGTCTTTCCCATGCTCAAGGCAAGGCGCCCTGTAATGGCGGCACCGCTCTTTTCCGCGCCTTCGATTACGACAGTACCCGCTGCCAGAGCGGCAATGAGTTCATTTCGTTCCGGGAAGTTCTGAGGCAGGGGCACCTGGTTGAGGGGAAAGGGGGAGAGAAGGGTGCCGCCTTGCTGGAGGATGCGCTCTGCGAGGTTCTGGTTCTCTTCTG
>DATBTF010000165.1:0-4324 GCA_036559405.1 Bdellovibrionota bacterium | reverse complement strand
CCTCCCTGATTCGCGAAGGCAAAGCCACGCGCGCGCGGGTGAAGAGTTACCTGGACAATCTCGTGTTCCCCGAGGATGCCGACCTCCACCCCACCTGGGACTTCCTGGCCAGCTCCCCCTGCTATATCGACAACCTGAATCTGATCCAGGCGGTTCTCACCGATGTGGAAGAGAAGATCCTCGACCTTGAGCTGGTATACGACAATGCCTTCGGCAAGGAGCGCGTCTCGGGAACGGCAAAGGCCAAGATCCGCAACGACAAAGAGGTGAGCCGCAAGCTCTCCTCGCCTCCGGCCCAGGCCGGCGCGGCGAAAGTTCCGGCCTTTGTCGGCAAGCGCCCGCCGCGGTCAGACAGCACCATTACGGGCAAGATAAGGAACGAAAAGCTCGAGTCCCGTTAAAAATCCTATTTGGCGGTCCCACCCCGAATTGAACGGGGATCAGAGCTTTAGGAAAGCCCCGTTTTATCCGTTTAAACTATGGGACCTGGAATGATCCGTATTACCCTCTAACGCAATGCAAACTCAATGTTGAGCGCGCATTGCAGCATTTCCTATCCCCGCCACTTCCCCTTCAGCTCCAAATACACATCCTTCATCGTCGTATCCAATTCCAGGGGGGTCACGGCGATATAGCCGCGATCCACGTACCAGCAGTCTGAATCCTTCAGGTTCCGAAACCCTTGGTATTCCCCACCAATCCAGAAGTAGTTCCGTCCGCGAAAGTCCACCCGCTTCAGGAGCTTCGTCGAATAAATCCGGTAGCCCTGGGTGGCGATCCCGATGCCTTTGACCTTGCCATAGGGCAGGTTCGGCACGTTCACGTTCAGCATCATTCCGGGGTGCCAGCTCCGCAAACCTGCCGCCCAGCTGGCTCCTTTTTTCCCGGCGAAGTGCGCCAGCGCCTGGTTCAGCACTTGCCTCAATCCTCTGGCGGCCGTGCCGTAGTTTTCCTTCACTCCCTTTTTCTGGAAGTCCAGGGAGAGCGAAACGGCCACGGCCGGAATGCCGTGGTTCGCAGCCTCCCGTGCCGCCGAAGCCGTACCGCTGTAGAAAACGTCCTGGCCTAAATTAGCGCCACGGTTGATGCCGGACAAAACGAGATCCGGCTTTTTGCCCTTATAGATCTCGTTCAGAGCCACGAGCACGCAGTCCGCCGGGCCGCCACTCACTGAGTAAACGTTTTTTTCCAGGCGATGCATTCGCAATGGCTTGTGGAGTGTGAGCGAATGGCCGGTCGTGGAGCGCTCCCGTTCCGGAGCCACCACCACGACCGAATGGTCCGAAAACTCCCTGGCGAGGGCTTTGATTCCCTCCGCACTCACTCCGTCGTCGTTCGATATCAGAATTTTCATAAGCTTCCTTCTATCCTCCCGATCCCCAAAGACCGCCGCTCTGCCCCTGCATGGATTTCGCCCCCATAAATCCGGATCCGGTGAGGTTAAGCATCAGCTCCACGCCGAAGCTCGCCCTGTTTGGAATACGGGACGGGGCCCAATCGGAATGGAAAAACAGCCCCCAGCACTCCGAGGGATGCAGGATCGTGAGATTGGCCAGCCAGTTTTTCTGCTTATGCTCCAAAAAGTCCCAGCTGCCGCCGAAGGTCACGTGCATGAAGTCGTTCAGGCTCCAGTTGATGGTGCCTTCCAGGCCATGGCTGAAGTCGGGTACCTCGTTGCGGGAATAGGCAAAATTCAAGCTGCGCAGAATGGAACGCGTGCCGTGCATGTTTGAAGCACTTTTCCAAATCCAGTTCGTGGACGAATAGAAGTTCTTTTTGTCGTGGAAAGTCAGTGCCTGGGTATTGGTGTCTTGGGGCCTCAGGAACGAAGGATAGTACTTGAACTCTATGTTGTTGCTGAACTTGTCCAGGATCAGGTTCGACTTTGCCAGCAAAAACGAGAAGGCCCGCTTTTTATCCAAAGGGTTATTTTCAGCGTCGATGAAGTCGTAGGCCTGGGAGGCGCTGAGAGTCCAAACCTCGCTGTACAGATCGTAGTTCGGGTGGTGCTCATCCCAGTTGCGGGCGTATAGCACCTCCAGCTCCTGTTTGCGGTTCTTGGGAATGGCGTATTGCTTGGGTTTCGGAGGGGGAAGCAGATCGTAGGGGTAAGCGCGCGGCATGTCGTCGGCCCGCTTGTTCTTCTTGATCACCCGGCTCTCAAAGCCGTAGTAGATCGACCTCCCTTCCGGATAGCGCTGGAAGTTGGTGGAGTTGGTGTACGGAACGATATCGAACTGGTCGAACAGGCCATCGGCCGTCTGCAGCTGCTGCTGGAAGACGTGCCTGCGATCCATACGCACGCCGGGAATGTAGGAGTAAGCCACGAAGGGAGAGAGCTGGTGCTTGACCTTCGAAATCGTCGCGCTGTCGTAGTCGTAGACTCTCTCCAGCGTGGAGCGTGCCTCAATCCGCCAGCGTACGTAACTGGTATCGGTTCCTCCAAGCGGCTGGTTAGGCGGAGGAAGGCTGAATCTGTAGTTGATCTGGTTCGCCTGCACCGAAGGCGTGAGACTCATAAAGCGGCCGACGCTGAAGGGCATCGAAAGCTGGGGGGAAACGATATAGCGCTTTGCTTCGCGCAGCCGCTCCTGACGGAGCGGGTCACTGAAATCCGGGTTAAAGATCCCATCTCTTTCTTTATTCCCGGTGGTCAGCCGAAGGTCCTGAAAGGCGCCGTTGCGGCGGGTGAAGTTATCGAAGCGCCCATAAAAGCTGCCGAGCACCGGCCCAGCCAGACGGCGCTCTTTCACACCGAAATGCACGGTGGGCGTGGTTTGCACCATACCGCCGTCGGTACCGATCGGCTCATCGTAGACGATATTGCGATAGCGCCGGACCTCCGTGCTGAGGAAAAAGTCGTTGAAGGGCGCCTGCGCGACGGCATTGCTCTCGATCGCCGGCAGACTCGTGGCGCTGAGATCTTCCGTGAAATCGAAAATATAATCCCGGTCGCGCATTTCGAGGAAACGCCAGCGCATTCCGAAATGATCGAAGAACGGCCACTCGTTCTGGATTTTGACCGCTTTGCGGTTCGAACCGTGCGCGTAGTTCCGGTCGTCGGTATAGTAGCCATCCAGCTGGCCCGTGATCCCGTTGTAGCTCTTATAGCGGTACTGCATCTCATAGCGCAGGCCGCGGTCAGAATACTTCCCGAAGGCGATGGTGGCATCCTGGTGGTCGTCGATCGCCACGAAAAGCGGCTGCACGAAAACGAAGCCGTGGTTGCTGTAGCCACCCATCCGAGGGAACAGCAATCCGGTCTGCCGTTTGCGCTTCACGGGAACCACCAGGTAAGGGAGATAGAGAGTCGGGATATCTTTCACCTTGATGAACACCCCGTCCATGAAGGCATAGCCTTCCACGGTGAGATCGACATTCCGCGCGGCGAGCTTCCAGCTTTCCGGGCAGTCTTTACAGGTGGTGTACTCCCCGGCGGTGGTGAGATAGCGGCCCTCCCCCACTTTCCGGATCAGCTGGCCGCGCAGGCTGTAGAGATCGTTGTAAACCCGGCCGTAGAAGATCGAGCCGAAGCCTGTGTCCATATTGAAGTTGAGCTCGGCGGCCTCCACCGTGCTTTCCCGGTCGACGAAGATCACGTTGCCGCGGGCTTTGATTTCCTTGGTATTGTCGTCGACCCAAAGATAGTCGCAGGCCAGTCGTTTGCCCTCGGCGCTCACCACTACGTGGCCGAAAGCCTCTTTGACCCGTTCCCGCGAATGGTAAAGGGTGCGGTCGGCGGTGATGTGATAGAGCTCACTCACCGTTTCGAGATCAAAAGAGGATGAGGCGAAAGCCTGTCCCCAAAAGAGCGACAGCAAAAAAAAGACGCAGCCGAGCCCACCTCGGAATGGATGACTTACCCTACCCAATCGGAAAGTATTTTAGCGTGTAGAAAGAGAAAAGCGCTAGGAAAGTCTAAGGACTAACGCAGCGCCAACAGAAAGAGGGCACCCTATTTTTTCTTTTTACCGGAGGACGCCTTCTCCAGCTTCGCACCCGTCTTCTTCCACTGCAGCATCTGCAGCAGGGAAGCCAGCGTCTGAGGCAACTGCTCCCGCGGGACCACTTTGTCGATAAAACCCTGCTGCAGAAGGAACTCGGAGGTCTGAAAGCCTTCCGGCAACTTCTGGCGGATGGTCTGCTCGATCACCCGCGGACCGGCAAAACCAATGAGCGCCTTGGGCTCAGCCAGGATGATGTCGCCCAGCATGGCAAAGGACGCCGCCACTCCTCCTGTCGTCGGATCGGTAAGGATCGAGATGAAAGGCAGGCCGGCTTTGCGCATTTCGAGAACGTAGGCGCTCGTCTTCGCCATCTGCAT
>DATBTF010000164.1:0-8205 GCA_036559405.1 Bdellovibrionota bacterium | reverse complement strand
GAGGACTTGCGAGCCAAGGCGTTGCCCGAAAACACGAATACGCCCGCCAGCAAGATTGGGATCAGATTTTTTTGACCTCTTAGAAAAAGCAAATGCACTCCGTGCTTTTCTAGAGTTTCTTATGGAAATACGAAACAGTCCCGCGTTTTTGCGCTTTTTCGTGCACAGAATGCACGCGCAGGAAGAGCGAGCGTGTATTGGCCGGAACAATCTCGGCATCGGCGTTCTGGGCCTGGGCCTGAGCCTCACTGGCGGGGACACGCGAGCCGAAGGAACCCAGCATTCCATCGTCCATCACGGATTTCGCTTTGGGATCTTCAGCGGAAAGCGGACCCAACAACTTTTCCAGCGCGCCGGCGGTGGCCAGCTCGGGGCTCAACCCGATAGTGGGCAGGCCCAGCGAACCAGCCTCATTAAATTGGGTGGTCTTGAGATCGACCATGGCGCCGCAATCCGTACTTCCCGAGGTGCAGTCTGGTTCCTGGCCTTTGTTCCCGCTATTGCCCTTGGCTCCCACTGCGCTGGAGGAGCCTCCGCCCGCTTTTGCCGTTTCGGGTGAAGAAGAAGAGCGTCCGGAGGCACTCGAAGAGGCATTGAGCTTTGGGGCTAGAAGGCTCAGGTCATCCCCAGTTCGTCCGGAATCGCTCAAGCTGGCTACGGGAACTTTTTTCCCGCCTGCCGGAGCGTCTCCTTTGGGAACATTATCCAGCGGATCAGGGGCACGGAAGGTACCACCAGGATCGACGGGAGTTTTGCCAATCCTGTTCGTGCCGGGAACAAATCCAGTGGAAGAGCCGGACACGGGAACGAGGCCGTCTCCGTCAGTGCCAATGGGAGCGATCGAGGTGCCCGGGTAGAAAGTAGGGCCACCGGAAACGGGATTCGGAGACTCTCCGCCGCCCGCCCAGGCCCCTGCCACAGGTGCACTGGCCTGAGCCAAGTTGGTGAGGGCAGGAAGTGTATCCGACGCCGTGGGCGAAGAAGTCTGCGCCGCGGGAGTGCCAGAGCGGAGGCCAGTGCCACCTCCTGAACCAGTGCCCGCAGTGATCGTGGAATTATAACGGGCAAGGTTCGTCGCGGCCTGCTGTTCGAACAAGGTCTGCTTGGCACGGTGCTGTCCGGCAGTCTGTCCAGCCTTGGTGCTGAATTCATCCGAAAGCTTACCGGCATTCTCCTGTTCCGCCACCAGGCTCACGGTGCGGCCCTTATACTCGCTGATGGTGCTGGCACCTCCGTCGCTCGCCCGCACCTGATCACCCTCTTGTTGGAACGCCGAGAGAATTCCCCGCCCGTCCACCGATTGGGCCATATCATTGACATTCATCACGGAGATGCCCGGCACTGATGGCAGAGGGTTCGCGGCATCCACCTCCGCTTGAATGGCTTCCGCTCTGGCGATCTTCTGCTGATCGTCTATATAGGCCTTCTCCACCTCGGCGATTTTTCCCCTATATTTTTTCGCGGCGGCACCAGCCTCTTTCATGGCGTTATAGGCCGCCTTCTGCGCATTGGCGGCATCGGTGCTCGCTTTCACCATGCATTGAAAGTAAGCCTTTTGCTCCTGCGGGCTGGTGCCTTCGGTGCAGCTTGAGGCCACCGCATTGGCCTTCTCGCATCCAGCTTGGGCGATCTCTTTGTATTTCGTAACGGATTCTTTCATCCGTTTATAGGCGTCCTTGCAAACGGAAAAGGAGCCGCCTTGGACTTGGATTTTGTCATGCCGGGCAGAGGAGTTCAGCTCGCAGTTGGAGTCAGGATCGGCCTTCATCACCTTTTGGAAGTTTTTATCGATGGAGGAGATCTGCTGGGCGCAGTCCATCGTAGCGGCGGCAATGGCAGGCGCGGGCGCCAGGAGCGCGAGCAAGATGCTGAGTTTTGGCAAATGCATGGCCAAATGAACCACCCTATTCTCTATTATAAACCATGTTTTCCCTGGGGAAATGGGCGAAAGTCGGGCTCCTCTGGCGGCCATTTCCCCCTCCTATCTAGTGAATTTCCCTCGGAAGAAAGCGCTGTAAACAAACTTTACGATTTCGCTCTGGCCAAACTCTCTACAGGCCATGAGCGAAAATCCCGGAAATAGGCGCAATTTCCGCCGGCGCTTTCCGGAAAGAGCAGCTGGGGTATAATGGAATCTATGCGCACAATTTACTCTCTATTTCTGGTCTTTCTCGTAAGCATGCCCGCTTTCGCTCTCGATAAGAATGACGAGCAGGCGCTCAAGGAAACACAGAACCTCCTTAGCGACGAAAAAGCCCTGGCGGAGTTCACCAAAGGAAACCCGGCCGCCGCCAATGCGCTCGACCAGGTGAAGATCATGACTGGTGGCGATGCCACTAAGCAGGCGGAGATCAAAAATATCTCGTCGTCGATCTTCACGGATATGGTGAAGGCCAATAACGGCGACCCGGCAGCCATTCAGTCCCAGCTGCAGAACGCCCTGAAAGACCCTCAGGCCTTTATGAAGTCACTCTCGCCGGAGCAGCAGAAGCGGATCCGCGACCTGGCTTCGGAGCTTGAGAAAAAGAACGCTGCCCAAGCAGCGGAAAAGAAATAGTCCGTAAGAGACCAATGAGAGCAAAATAAAAAGGACAGCTGTGGTGCAGCTGTCCTTTTTGATTTTGCGACCAATTACCGTTTGGAGAACTGGAAGCGACGACGGGCGCCGGCAAGACCGGGCTTCTTCCGCTCCACCTTACGGGAGTCGCGGGTAAGGAGGCCTTCCTTCTTAAGCACCGCGCGTGTAGTGGGATCAATCGCCAGCATCGCACGGGCGATCGCGTGGCGGGTGGCACCGGCTTGTCCCGAAGGACCGCCGCCGCGCACGTTGATGTAGATGTCGTATTTGCCCACGTTGTTGGTGAGCACCAGGGGCTGCTGCACTACGAGCTGGCTCGTAGGACGGGTGAAGTACTCTTCCATCGGACGCTTGTTCACGATGATTTTTCCCGTGCCCTTGCGCACGTAAGCGCGGGCTTTGGAGGATTTACGTTTACCGATTTCGTGGGTTTGCTGAACAGCAGCCATTAGATTACTCCGTTACCTTTCCCGTACGGCCTTCGATCTTTACGGCCTTCGGATTTTGAACAGCATGGGGATGTTTGTCCCCGGTATAAATTTTGAGCTTCATCAGCTGGCGACGGGCCAGGTTCTGGTTCTTGGGAAGCATGCCCTTCACGGCGAGACGCAGGATCTCGGTGGGCTTCTTCTGCAGCATCTCTTTAGCGGTGCGGGTTCTCACTCCACGCACGTAGCCGGTGTGGTGGCGATACAACTTCTCGCCCCACTTATTGCCCGTGAACTTCACCTTTTCGGCGTTGAGCACGATCACGTAGTCACCGGTGTCCAGGTGGGGGGAGTAAGCGGGCTTGTGTTTGCCCATCAAAAACATCGCGAGGTTAGCGGCCAGGCGTCCAACCACTTGGTCTTTCGCGTCCACCACCAGCCAGTTGCGGGAAATCTCACTCTTCTTCGTAAAATACGTCGACATAAATCCAGCCTTATCTAAATCTTCTCGGATCGGGATCCGCGCGAAAGGGCACCAAATAAGGGCCAGCGCGGCTAGGTTTCGAGAAGTCCTATAGATATGGCAAGCAACGCAAGTTGGCAAGGGCTTTCCCCAGCGGAATTCCATATAGTTGACTATTTTTGTCTGATTAGAAAATCCCGATCGCAAAGTGGATTTTATAACGATCGGTAGGCTGTTTTAGGCACTCCCGGCCCGAGCCCGTGGCCACCGGAACGCCGGAAACCTGGGTCACGCAGGTGTCCCTCACCCTGGCATCCGACTGCAGCCTCCAGGCAAAGTCGAGAAGCACCGGGCCCACGGCGGTATTGTAACGAAGGCCAGTACCCACAGAGGATCTCTGGGCATCGGGAGCGAAGACCAGAGGCTTGTCCACGAAGAGGTTACCGGCATCGAGAAAGAAGGCCGTGCCGAATGCTCCGCTCAACGGCACTCTCAGCTCGCCCCGGTAGTTCACCATGCCGAGGGTTCCGCTGATGTTGAACTCATCTCCGACGTCGATTCCGTCTTCGTTATAACCACGGATGGAGCTCAGGCCCCCGAGCCGGAAGAGCTTGTAGTAAGGGATGGACTTGCCGATGAGGTTCGAGCGCTGCCAGCCCACGTTCATGGCCAGCGCGAGCACGATATCATCGTAGACACGTACGTACGTGGAGTTGTTGGTGCTCGCCTTGTAGTAGCCGATGTCCACCATGGAACCGAGGAAGCGCGAAGCCAGCTCAAAGCGGTTCACCGAATACAAGCCTTTGACCGGATTGAACGGGTTTGGGCGGGAATCAATCCCCTTGCGGGAGTCCACGATAAAACCAGGAGTGATGGTACCGATGTTGCGCTGTTTGGCATCGTAGCGGTAGGGCGAGGTATCCGCGATATTCTCGATATTCACCTGCTCATAACCGTATTCGATGAAGCCGTCGAGGTAACGGCTGATCTCGCGCTTCAGACCTGTCGTGAACTTGCGCACCATCGCGTCGAAGCTATGGTACTGGCGCTTGAGAAAGCTGATGTTGCTCGTGAAGACCACCGGCCACTCGGCCAGATAGGGCTCCTTGAATCCCAGGGAAAATACGTACTCCAGCTTTTCCCACTCGCGATTGGGGCGGTCGTAATAGTTCTGCATGCGCTTGTTCACAACCGCGCTGGCGTTCACGCTCCGGTTCCAGCCTCCCAGGTTCTGGTAACCAAGATCGAACCCGAGACGCAGGCCGAGGTCGTTCCGGAAGCCGGGTACGATGTCGAAGGTGCCCGGATCCGACTCGTCGACCAGGATAAGAATGTCTTTGACGTCGTCTGCCCCCGGATGGTCGATCGGGCGCACCTTCACATCGCTGAAGAGGTTAAGTTTGCGGAGGTTGTCTTCAGCTTCCAGCAGGTGGGGCGCGGTAAGAAGATCCCCGGTGATGAAGGGAACTTCACGCAGCACGACACGGGCATGCGTGAGCTTGTTACCGCGCACGAGGATCTCTCCCACCCGGAAGGCAGGACCTTCGTCGATTTCCACGCGGATGAACACCTGGGTGTTGTCCTTGCTGTAGCGAACGATATTGTCAGCGGCCTCGTTGACCACTTGGGCGTTCAGATTCCCGATCTCCTGGTACTTTTCCTTCGTGAGCACCTGCAGACCGTTTTCAAAGGCAAAGATGTTGAACGGTTCGCCTTCCTTCAAGCCGAAGATTTCCATGATCTCTTCGCGGGGAAAGCTCTTCGCGCCCACGATCTCCACCGACTGCACCTTGGTTTGCACTCCCTCGGTGAAGAGCGCGGAAACTTTCACCTTGGTGTGCTCCTGGTTGAAATCCAGCTTCACGTACTCCAGCTTCGCGGAAAGATAGCCCTCGGAACGCAGCTGCTCGGCGAAAAGCTCGGCGGCCCGGTTGATCCCGGCCTCATCGAAGTAATCGCGCTGTACAAGGCGTGAACCGAGTTTCTTGAATCGCGCTCGGGCCTCGTCGCGGCTCATCGAGAACACGCCCTCGATGTTCAGCCCGTCAATCCGGATCTTTTTCCCCTCGCTGACTATCAGGCTCACATAGCGGATGCCCCGCGCGGGATCCTCACGCACAAGCGTGGTGATCTTGGCATTGGCAAGACCGATCTCTTTGTACGCTTCAAGCACCCGGCGGCGTACCGCCGACAGATAGTCGCTGCCAGTGCTCACCTCTTTCACTTCGCCCACCATGGCAATGAGCTCGCGGTAGCTGAACTGGGTGTTGCCGCGGAATCCGTAACGGATACGCATGCCGTAGTTGATGTCGAGCGATATGCCCACCGTTCCGCTTTCGGCAACTTTGTATTCCAGGTTGGGATCGCGGGCCATGAGGAAGTCGTGGTCTCGGAGCCAGTCCTTTATGGCCTGGATGCCATCGATCACCTTGTCGCGCTGGATGCGGTCGCCGGCACGCAAGCCGAAGGCGTCGAGAATTTCCCTTTGGTAGCGCTCCCGCAAATCTTTTCTTTCAACGCTAGCCAGCGGAGAAATGGTGATGCTGGAGATCAGGGTCGGCTCGCCCTCATTGATGATGAACTTAAGCGCCTTGCGTTTATCATCAACGGCGAATTTCACGTCGGAAGCCAGGTAGCCCTGTTTGCTGTAAAAGAGCGTGATCTTCTGCGCGGCGGCGTGCGCCACCTCCGGCTCGTACTCGAAACCCTCTTTCAGATCAATCTGCTGCAAAAGCACGCTAGACGGAACCGTATTGTTCCCATCGAAGGTGATTTCGGAAATGCGGAGGCGTTGCCGCGTGCTGACTCTCAGCACGATCCCTCTCGAACCGCTACGCACAGCCTTCACGGAGACAAAAGAGTCGCCTCCGCTTTCGTGGAACCAGATCAGGGCGGATCGAACCGTGCCAGGACTGAATTCCTTATCTGCCATTTGGGCAAATTTGGCGCGGGCATTGGGCGGGAGAGGGTCGCCGCTGAATTCCACCTCCGCCACTTTTTGCCCGCGCAGGGCCAGTACCGGCTGGATGTCGTCGTCCTGGGCGGCAAGCGCCGGCAGCGACAGCAGCAGAAGTGCAAGCCAGGAAATCATCCGCCCGCTCATTTGAACTCCCACCGGAAGCGCAAGTCGGCGCCGTAAGAGTTCTTCGTTTCTTTCGTATCCAGGCCGGAGGGCGATTGCTCATACACGCCGCGCACGGAGGCCCTGCGATTTAGGTGGTACTCCATCTTGGCGTCCATCGACTGGCCTTGGGCGGCACCTACGGTGCCGCCGAGCACTGCTTCGAGATTTTTCATCACCTGCGACTGCACGTAAACTTTCGGCGCGGCAGTGGCGGCCGTATTGGGCCGTACGATGCTGGCCTCGGTATCTGCGAAAGCGGGAGCCACCATCACCTTGAGGCCTTTCGACTGCAGATTCTGGCTCAGCTGGAGTTGCTCGAGCAAGATGGATCCCACCTCTGAATAGGTAATGGCAGAGGTGTCGTTGGGATTGATCTTGCGCGCGTCCTCGCCCCTGTAACCGAATGCGAGCAGGGAAACGATGTCTTCCTGGGGAAGAGCGGGGTACGAAGAAAGAGAGATCTTGGGACGGTCCACAGTGCCGGCTGCATAAATGTTGATGCGATAGACGTCCAGGTTCGCCACTCCGCTGATGGAAAACATCGGGTTGAAAACTTCCGGGTTGGGCGCCCGGATGTAGGCCTGGTCGAGAGTAAAGGCGGTATTACGGAAAAGAAGTTTCCCGCGCACCAAAGATGCGCGCCCCACGATCTGTGGAAACTCGAAGTTGTTCATCAGCGTGACTTCTCCGCTGAACTCAGCGTTCAAGAGGTTATTGTCGACGAATATCCCTCCATCGGCCAGCCCCCGGAGGCGCACTTCGTAAAAAGATTTTACCCCCGCCACTTTCTCCGGCAGGTATTTCGCGTTCTGCAATCCCTTCCCACGCCCCAGGTCAAAATTGTTACGCATCATCAGGCGCTTGAAGCGGGCGGTTCCCGAGAAAAGATAGGGCGGCGCGTCTCCCTTGAAACTCAGCTTTGCGTCGGAGATCTCGGCATAGTTCACAGGGAAGAACTTGATGCGGTTGTCGGCACAGAAGAGGTCCACCGCGAATTTGGGCGGTTTGTTCAAGAAGAGGTCCACCCACCCGCTGGCCTGTACAGATCCGCCTCCGAGCTGGCCTGTCAGGCGGTCGATGGTCAGGCGGGAGTCCGCCATGCGCAGACCGCCCTCGAGATTTTCCACAGGAGCTTCAAGACCACTGAGCCTGAGCATGCCCTCCGAAATCCCGATATTCCCACGGAAGGCGGCGTTGCGCACATTGCCTCCCACCGTCAAGTCGAGCTTCATTTTCCCACGCGATTCCACGATGAGAGGCGTGAGAAACTCGAGAACTTTCAGCGAGACCGAGCCGCGCACGGAATTGTCCAGTCCGGTGCCATCCGCGCGGCCGCGAAGATGAAATCCTATTCGTGAGTCCTCCCCCTCCAAGGTGCCGCTGCCCGATTCAAGAACGCCGTTCGTCGCTGTGATCCGAACAGGGCTGTTCAGGCTCAAATTGTACGCCGTCTTGGAGAGCTGCAGTTCCTGTAGTGACCCGCCTCCATTCATCGCCTCCCAGCTCCAGCCGCGCCACGTGAAGCGAGCATCCGCACTGAGGTTCAAAGCGAGGCTCGGGTCGCCACAGCTGGAGCGGCTGAGCCAGCAGAGAAGAAAGTCAAAGTTCGTCC